>JAFAUY010000264.1 GCA_019243005.1 Verrucomicrobiota bacterium
GCTTCGCAAGTTGGAATACACGGATGCGAACCTGGTGCGTCTGGCCGACATCATGAAGGAGGTCAAACGCCAGATCGGCTCGTTGCAGCGCCAGGCAAACAAGGCGCGGCGCTACCGGGCGTTGCTTGAAGAAGTGCGGGTGCTGGACCTGCACCTCTGTCGACGGAACCAGGACCAACTGGGGGCCGCGATGGCGCAGGCGGAACAGGAAGCCGCGCGGTTGCGCTCCCGGCAGCGGTCTCTCGAAGAGCAGGTGGAATCAGAGGAGTTCGGCCTGGCCGACCAGCGCCGGGTGCTCGAAACCGTGGAGCAGCAGGGGCTGGAGGTCCGCCAGCGCGTACAGGACATCAAGGGCCAGATCGACGCCGCTCACGGACGGGTCGGGTTTAACGAAGAACGGATTCGTGAGGCGGGACAGCTGGCGGAGCGTTACCGGGCGGACGCGGCGGCGGCGGCAGAAAAGCTTGAGGTACAACGGGTCCAGCTGGACGAAACCGATCACCAGCTGGCCGGGATCTTTGCGACCTTAAAAACCGAAGAGGAACAACTGCAGGCGCAGCAGGCCGAGGTGAGCCGGTTGCGCTCCCAGCGGCTCGAACGCGAGAAAGCGACCCAGGAATTACAGCGCCAGATTCAGCAAAAGGAAAACCGGGTGGCCTCACTCCGGGGTGACCTGTCGAGCATGGTGAACCAGCGCGAAGCGGGTGAAACGCGCCTGGGATTGCTGCAGCAGGAGCTCAACCAGTCGGCCGCGACCCGGGACCACCTCACGGCGCAGGCGGCGGAAACCCGGGTGCAGCTCGAACAGGCTCAGGGGCAGGTGCAACAGTGCCGCGATGACCTGAAAGACACCGAGCACGAGCTGGCCAATGCGCAAAAGGAGTTGCAGAGCGTCGAGCGGGAATTGGTTTCCACCCAGCGGAACCTGGCCGAGCGCCAGTCGAAGCTCGAGGTGTTGCGCCAGCTTAATGAAGAGGGTGCCGGTTTGGGTGCCGGGTCACAAGCGGTGCTCAAAGGCCTGGATAACCCGCAGCTTTACCGGGCGGCCATCGTCGGCGCGGTCGCCAATTTCCTGGAGGTTCCCGCCGGCCTGATCGCCGCGATGGAGGCGGCGCTCGGCCAGCATTTGCAGGCGATTCTGGTCGCTGACCCGGACGTGGCGGAAGCGATGGCCACCAGCCTCAGCAGAGCGAAGGTCGGGCGGGCCGCCATCCTCCCGCAGTCCTTCATCCAACGGCATCAGTCGGTGCAAGTGGAGGCGTTGCCTGAAGGCAGCCTGGGTTGGATTCTTGATAAGATCAAAGTGCAGCCGCCGGTCGCCTCGCTGGTCAACCAGTTGCTCGGACGCGTGGTGCTGGCTCCGGATCTGAATGCGGCTTTTCGGATCAGGCAGAATGCGCCGGACCTGGCGGTCGCGACCCTGAAGGGCGAGTACATTTCGCAAGCCGGCCTGGTGTTTGCCGGACAGGCGGTGGAAGCCAACCAATCCATCTTTCAACGCAAGCTTCAGATCCGGACCCTGGAAGGGGAATGCCAGGGGGTTAAGGACAAGGCGTCTGAACTTACGCGACAACGGGACGCCATTGCGGAGCGACTCGATGGCGTGCAAGGCCGTCTGAAAGAGCGTCGCGAGAACGCGCAACGGGCCCAGGTGAATGCGTCCAGCCTGCAGGGCCAGCTCTTACTCCTGGATCGCGAGCTTCGGGAAGCTGAAGGCAAAGTGAAGGTTTTAACCTGGGAGAAAAACAACACCGAGCAACGCCTGAAAACGGCGGCCGACCGGGTCCAGGTGGTCGAAGGGGAATTGAACGCCAATCTCGCCCAGGCCGGCGACCTGCAGGAACGCCTGACGGCAATGCTGACCGAGGCTGACTCCTTACGCACCCACGAGGATTCGCTGACGGAGGTGCTCAATGAACTGAGGGTTCGCGTGGCCACCGAGCGCCAGCGTAAAGAGAACCTTCAGCGCCAGCGCCAGCCTATCGCGGTGCGCCTCAATGAGCTCAACGACCTGCTGGCAAGTCGCCGGCGCGACATCGCAAGCTACCAGGAACGCGTGCAGCGGCTGCAGCAGGAAAACGAAAGGTTACGCGCCCAGTTGATCGAGCTGGAAGCCGCGCAACAGCAGGCGACGGCTGAGGTGGCAAAGATTCAGGCCGAAAGGAGCCAGCGCATCGAGGTGGTTGACGCCGTCGAGTCGAGTCTGCGCCGGCTGCGGAAAGAGGTTTCCGAATGCCAGGAGAGCCGGGGCCACGAAGAGGTTAAACACACCCAGCTCGGGCTGCGTCTGGAGCGGGTGCGTGAACACGTCACCCAACGTTATCAGCTGGACCTTTCATTGTTCGAGCCCGACTGGCACGCCTTCCGCGTGGCGATCCGCGAACAACGCCAACGCCTGCTGCAAGAGGCTGAACCCCCCGGCGAGCCCGTGGTTTCCACGCCGGAAATTGATTGGCCATTCGTCGAGCGCGCCGTGGTGGAGATGACCGAGCGGCTGGACGCGATGGGGCCGGTAAACCTGGAATCGATCCAGGAGTACGACGAACTGGAGGAGCGGCAGCGCTTTTTGAACGAGCAACAGGACGACCTGACCAAATCCAAGGCCGAACTGCTCGACGTGATCACCAAGATCAACGCGACCACCAAGGAGCTCTTTTCCGGCACGTTCCAGCAGGTGCGCAAAAATTTCCAGGAGATGTTTGTGGAACTGTTCGGCGGCGGCAAAGCGGACCTCCTGCTGGTGGACGATGCCGACCCGCTGGAGAGCGGCATCGAGATCATCGCAAAACCGCCGGGAAAACAACTGCAATCGATTTCGTTGCTTTCAGGCGGCGAAAAGACGATGACGGCGGTGGCGCTGCTCTTCTCGATCTACATGGTCAAGCCGAGCCCGTTCTGCGTGCTCGACGAGATGGATGCGCCCCTGGATGAATCGAACATCAACCGGTTTATCAAGATCCTGGACCGGTTCGTTTCCCAGAGCCAGTTCGTCGTCATCACCCATAACAAGCGAACGATCGCCAAGGCCGACGTGCTCTATGGGGTAACGATGGAAGAACACGGCATCAGCAAACTTGTCGGGGTGCGGCTCACCCGCCGTGAGGATGCTGAGGGCCACCAACCTGACCTGATCGGCTCCGGGACGGAAAGCGACACCGAGGCCGCGCCGGGCATCGCAGAGAGCTTCGGCAAACCCGGCAACCTCCACAGCGAGGTTGCGGGCACGGCGTAGGAAGGGTTAGCCGCAGAACACGCAGACGACGCAGAAAAGAAATCGATCAGCCACAGATTACGCAGATTAGTAACGGGCGTCAGCGCAACGGACATGCTGATACCGTGCGCGCACCCGCCACCCGTTACGCGTTACTCGTTACGAGTTCTGGGGCATCGACCCAACGCCCGTGCTCGCGGATGAGGTCGACCAACCGGTCGACGGCTTCGCCCTCGGGGATGTTGAATTTAACCGCTTGCTTGCCGACATACAGATTCACCTTGCCCGGGGCGCCGCCGACGTACCCGAAATCGGCATCGGCCATTTCTCCGGGACCGTTTACGATACAGCCCATGATGGCGATCTTGACGCCTTTCAGATGGCTGGTAGCCGCCTTGATCCGCGCAGTGGTCGTCTGAAGGTTGAAGAGGGTCCGGCCGCAGGAGGGGCAGGCGACGTAATCGGTCTTGAAAATCCGGGAACCGGCCGCCTGCAGAATGTTGTAAGCCAAGCGCAGCGATTGGCCGGGCGCCTCTTCCCCCTGGATCAGCACGGCGTCACCGATGCCGTCGCAAATGAGTGATCCGACGTTGGTGGCTGCCTCCAACAGGTTATTGATGAAGGGCCGGTTGGGGTCGGCGGAAGGTTGTAAAGTGTCCTTCAGCAGGATCGGATGGCGCGGGTCAACCCGCGAGGCCAATTGGCGGAATGCGGTGATCACGGGAATGTCCAAACCGTCGCGTACCGTCACGATCACGTTGTCAGGATCGCGGTTGACGGCTTCCACCTCGGCCGCCTCGCGGGGATCGATCACCAGAACGTCGTTCTGCTCGAGCACGATCTCCGGCTGAAAATCGCCCATGCGGTCGACCTTATGAGCGACCTGATCGAACGTCTTCTGGCGCACGGTGACCCGGATCGTTTCGGGGCCGCCAACCGGAACGCCGCCGGCGGTCCCGACGGTCTCGCTCGCCCGTCGTGCATACGTGAACGGGTCGTAGGACAGGGGAGCCGGCGCCGGCTTGGCCGCGTCCGTGTCCAGAAGGTGATCCTGATCGACCTGGTGATACCGGTTGTATTTGGCGACCAGCGCCCGGGCGACCGGAATCTCGTGCACGCTGTCTTCCGTCAACGAAACCCGGATCGTGTCGCCTAACCCGTCGGCCAGCAGGGAACCGATGCCGATGGCGCTCTTGATCCGGCCGTCTTCGCCGTCGCCGGCTTCCGTCACCCCCAGGTGCAGGGGATAATTCCAGTCCGGGCCGGCTTCATACAGGCGCGCCACCAGCAACCGGTAGGCGGAGATCATCACTTTCGGGTTGCTGGCCTTCATTGAGAAGATGAAGTCGTGGAAACCGAGATCGCGCGCGATGCGGGCGAACTCGAGCGCACTCTCGACCATGCCGAGCGGGGTGTCGCCGTACCGGTTCATGATGCGGTCGCTGAGCGAACCGTGGTTGGTCCCGATACGCATGCTGATGCCCCGTTCCTGGCAGAGTTTCACCAGGGGCGTGAATCGTTCCCGGATCCGCTCAAGTTCCGCGGCGTACTGTTCGCCGGAGTACTCTTTGACGGCGAACTTCTTGGAGTCAGCGTAATTGCCGGGGTTGATTCGCACCTTATCCACCCAGCGGGCCGCCTCCATGGCTGCCTCCGGCTTGAAATGGATATCGGCCACCAGCGGGACGTCATACCCGCGCTCCAACAACCCCGCTTTGATGAATTGAAGGTTTTTGGCGTCCTTCACCGTGGGCGCGGTGATCCGGACGATCTCGCAGCCGGCGTTTACCAGGTCGATGGTCTGCTGGATCGCCGCCGCGGTGTCCATCGTGTCGCAGGTGATCATCGACTGGACCCGGATCGGATTAAAAGCGCCTACGCCGACCTTGCCGACCTTCACCTCGCGGGTAAGGCGGCGCTGGTAGACGTACGGGTCCGGACAGTAGAGAAGATTACTCATGCGTGGCTAGCCTGTATCGCTCACAAATCCCCACCGAGTCCCGTAAATTTGGGAGCGGCGATGCAGGCTCTGGCAGCGGAACTCTCCGGCTACGCCGGAAAATTCCGCTGCGTTTTCAAGAGGAACGTTTAAGAACACCTTGTTTTGATTCATATATCCTAAAACAGACTCTTAACCAGACGCGTCGCGTCTGTTTAAGAGCTTTCTAGCCCGCAAATGAGCGCGTCGCTTCACCTTTGTGCGTGATTTTTGCGGGCTAGTCGTGAGGCGGCGCCGGTTTTGCCGGGGCGCTGAACTTCGGTTTCTGATTACTATTCCAGGGCAGGTCCTGGACATCGTAAAAAGAGATGTAAAGCATGAAGCCGATCAGCAGGATGGCGCAGGCGCCCTGCAGCGTTTCCAGCACCCGCAAATTGATTGGCCGCCGACGGACGCCCTCGACGAGCGCCAGCAGGATATGGCCGCCGTCGAGTACCGGGATCGGCAGAAGGTTAATGATGGCCAGGTTGATGTTGAAGACGACGCTGAACCAGAGTGCCAGCTGCCATCCCACATCGCTCTGGAACAGCAGATAATAGGTTCGCATGATCATCACCGGACCGCTCATGTGCTGGAGTTTGATGTCGGACTGAGGCGACATGAGCGCCCCGATGGTGTTACCCAGCGTCTGAACGGCGGCCGAGATCTGTTCAACCGGCGAGGTGTGGGCCACCGTCATGCGACCGCCGGCATCCCAGGCGACGCCGCCCGTTGATTCGGCGCTGAACTCAACCCCGATGATCGGTTTGGTGCGACCGTCCGGAGCAGCCGGCAGCAGCCGGACCGTCCGCGGCGCTTCCTGGCCGCTGACGACGACGAGAGAGAAAGGCCGGTTGGGGTTCTCCTCGATAAAACGGACCACCTCCGACGGGTCATAAATCGGACGGTCGTTAAGCGCCAGCACGCGGTCACCCGGTTTGATGCCCGCAACGTCCGCCGGGCTGTTTTTAATCACTGAAGCGATGACGGGACGGCTCGGCTCCATCGAGAGGTGCAAAGTCCGCCCGCCCCGGATCACGGTCAGGTCCAGCGGTTTGCCGGGGTTTTTCTGGGCCCATTCAAAGATTTCCTGCGGGTAATAGAGCCCGACGCCGTCAACTTCGGTGACCTCATCGTTCGGCTCCAAACCGGCTCGGTCGGCCGCGGAACCTTCGGTTACCTTGGCCACGACCGGCGTGATGGCCGGTTGTAACCCGACCTGCCGCAACGATTTACGTTCCCAGCCTTTAGTCTCCGGTCTGGTGTAGCCCGATTCCAGGGTCAGAATTTTGCCGTCACGCTCAACCTTGAAGGGGATGGTCTCGCCTTCGCTGCGAACGATGTACCACGTGACGCTGTTCACCATGCCCGAGAACCGGCTGACGGGGTGGCCGTCCACTTCCAGAATCTTATCACCCGGTTTGAACCCGGCTTTGGCGGCAGGTTGATCGGGAGCCACGTAACCCACGGTCGTCGTGGCCTCGGCCTCCGCCGTCGGGCGGCCGACCACCCACACGACTGTGGCGAAAGCCAGCGCCAGCAGGAAGCTGAAAAGCGGACCGGCGAACGCCACGATGATTTTATCGAGCGGCGAGATCGGCGGCAGGTCGGACCGGATACTGTTTGCCTTGCCTTCAACGGCATCCATGGGCGCCATCTGCGGCAGCAGCACAAACCCGCCGGCCGGGATCCAGCCCAGGCTGAATTCCACGCCGCGGAAAGTGCCTTTGATGAGCGGACGTCCAAACCAGATCCCGAATTTCTCGACGTGGAGCCCGCGCCAGCGTGCCGCGAGGAAATGCCCGAGTTCGTGGACGATGATCAGCAGGTTGAAAATCAGGATGAACTCAAGAAGGATCAAGGCCACACGAAAAATGTTTTCTACCATGACGTGTTAAGGATAGGTGAGCGACGTTTGTGCGTGCCGGCGTGCCTGCGCATCGGCTTCCAGTATATCATCCAAGCTTGGGTCCGCCAACTGGGGTACCTGTTCCATGGCTTCGGCAACCACCCGCCAGATGGCTGGAAACGGAATCCGGCCTTGTAAAAAGGCTTCGACCGCCACCTCGTTGGCGGCATTGAGCACGGCGGGCAAGGTGCCGCCCTGTTCACCGGCCGTCCGGGCCAGGTTCAACGCCGGAAAGACGTCGTAGCGAGGCTCTTCAAATTCCAGGCGGCCCAACTCTGAAAGCCGTAACGGTTTCAGGTTGTTGGGCACACGGTCCGGCCAGGTGACAGCGTACTGGATAGGAAAGCACATGTCGGAATGGCTCAGTTGGGCCAACACCGAGTTATCGGCAAATTCGACGAGAGAATGAACGATACTTTGCGGGTGCACCACGACTTGCACCTGCGCCATGGGCACATTAAAGAGCCAGCGCGCCTCAATCATCTCGAGTCCCTTGTTGAAGAGGGTGGCAGAATCGATGCTAATTTTCGGACCCATCTTCCAGGTGGGATGATTCAGAGCATCAGCGACCGTCACTGAGGCTAAACGGTCAGAGCTCAATTTCCGGAACGGTCCTCCGGAAGCGGTTAAAATCAGGCTGTTGATTTCATGCTTAGGCTTACCCTCGAGGCATTGAAAAATCGCGTTATGCTCGCTATCCACTGGCAACACTTTGATGCCTTTTTGGCTGGCCTGTGTCATCACCGTCTCGCCCGCCATCACCAGGATCTCTTTGCTGGCGACTGCGAGGTCTTTTCCTGTCTCGATCGCAGCCAGAGCAGGTCTTAACCCCGTCGTACCGACAATCGCGACCAGAACCAGATCGGCGCCCCCGCTGCGGGCTAGCTTTTCAAGGCCTGCCTCACCGGTCAAAATTTCCGGTGAATATTCCAGAAAGGATTGCAGTTCATCGAGATAGGCGGCGTCGACCAGACAAATCGCTTCCGGACGGGTTCGG
>JAFAUY010000073.1 GCA_019243005.1 Verrucomicrobiota bacterium
GTTGTCGAAAGGTGCGCGCCAATATGCCGACAAACGCATGTTGGAAGCCCTGATCCGCACGGCCGAGCAGATTTATCCCGAAGCGGTCTTTGCCGTGCACCTGGACCACGGCGACGAGGCCACCTGTTACGATTGCATCGACTCGGGCTTTTACAGCTCGGTGATGATCGACGCCAGCCATGAACCTTTTGAAGAAAACGTGGCCATCACCAAACGGGTGGTCGAACGCGCGCATGCCAAAGGCCTGAGCGTCGAAGCCGAACTGGGACGGCTGGGCGGGGTGGAAGAAGACGTGCAGGTTGAGGAGGGCAGCGCTTTTCTCACCGATCCCAAAGAGGCGGTGGAGTTTGTGCATGAGACCGGCTGCGACGCCTTGGCGGCGGCCATCGGTACCAGCCACGGCGCTTACAAGTTCAAGGGCAAACAGAGCCTGCACTTTGAGGTGCTGCGTGAACTGCAACGTTTGTTGCACGGCGTGCCGCTGGTCATGCACGGCAGCTCCAGCGTGCCCGAAGAGGAGGTGCGCCGCATCAATGCGGCCGGAGGGAAGTTGGACCCCGAAGCGCGCGGGGTCGACGAGAATGAATACCTGCCGGCGGCCCGGCTGGGGGTGACCAAGATCAACATCGACACCGACGGGCGGCTGGTCTGGACGCGGGTGCACCGGGAGTTTTTCCGCGACCACCCCGAGATGTTCGATTTCCGGCCGCCGGGCAAGACGTTCGTGGCGGAGTACGCCAAGTTCATCGCCCACAAGAACGAGAAGTTAGGTTCGGCCGGGCGGTTGGCTGAAGTCCGGGAAGCTCTGACCAAAAAGTCTGCTTAAGCGCGGGTTGCAAGATGCAGGAACGCGTCGCGCGCGGGTGCATCGGGTAACGGGTGCGATGGTGGGGGCGGGCTACTTAATTTCAAGCCTGGAGTGAATCTTCTTCCCGTCGTGGTCGCCGTGTCTCGCCGTGGCGCCGTGTGATTGTCTTCGCTGTGGCCGCCGTGTGACCCGTTACGCGCTACCCGTCCCGTACCGAGTGCCGCATCACATTGCACCTACCTGTAACGGTGGCCAGCCCGGGCACGTCTAGTGCTTATCCTCGTGCCGCGGCAATTGCGGGCACAATTAAACGGTCACCTCATGAACGTCCTCATCATCGACGACGAAAAGTCGATTCGCACCTCAACGGCGGTGGCAATCAAGGCCGCCGGTCACCAGGCTGATACCGCCGACAACGGCGCCGTGGCTCTCCTGAAGCTTCAGGAAGACGCGTACGATTTAGTGTTTCTCGATCTTCGGCTTGGAAATGAGGATGGCTTGGAGATACTCGAACAGATCAAGCGGCAGTCGCCGCAGGTTGCGGTCGTGGTTTTCACGGCGTACGCGACCGTTGCCTCCGCGGTTGCTGCCATCCAGCGCGGCGCCTTCGATTACCTCGAAAAGCCGTTCACGCCGGAGCACCTGCGCCAGTTGCTTGCGAAAGTGGAGAAACAGCGCCGGCTCGAGACCCGGCTCAACGAACTCCAGGACGAGGTGCAGCGTGCCACTCCTGACCTGGACGTCACCTCTCAGGACCCGCAGGTGCAGGCAGTCTATGACGTGTTGCTGCGCGCCGCCCCAACGCAGGCGCCGATTCTGTTGCTCGGTGAGAGCGGCACGGGTAAAAGCGCCCTGGCCAGGTTCGTCCACGCACACAGTTCCACCAAGGACGGCCCGTTCGTTACGGTCAGTTGTCCCAGTTTAACCCGCGAACTGCTGGAGAGCGAATTGTTCGGGCACGCCAAGGGCGCGTTCACCGGCGCCATCCGCGACAGTTGGGGCAAGGTTGCGGCGGCCGAGTCCGGCACGCTCTTTCTGGATGAAATCGGCGAGTTACCCCTGGAAATCCAGCCCAAGCTGCTCCGCCTCCTGCACGAGCATCAGTATGAGCGCCTTGGGGAACATAAGACCCGGGTCTCGAATGCGCGAATTATCGCCGCAACCAACAAAGACCTCAAAGAAACAGTCCGCAAAGGCGGTTTCCGTGAAGACCTGTACTATCGCCTGGACGTGATTTCTGTCCGGCTCCCGCCTCTGCGCGAGCGTCAGGCCGATCTGTTGGCGCTCGCCGATTCGTTCCTGGCGTTTTACAGCGCCCAGCTTAAACGCGAACCCGTCCGCTTCAGCGAGGAAGCGAGGAAGCGCTTGAGCGTTTACCCGTGGCCGGGCAATATCCGGGAACTCAGAAACACCGTGGAGCGCGCGGTGATCCTCTCGCATGACCAGGTCATCGATGAGCACTTTATCCCGGCCGCCGGATCGGCCGACGGCGGCGAGGATCCACTGGTGGGATCAAACGTGACGCTCGACGCGCTGGAAGAGGCGCATATCCGGAAAATTCTCCGCAAAACCGCCAGCCTGGATGCGGCGGCCAGGACGTTGGGAATTGATCCGGCAACGCTTTACCGGAAACGCAAACGGCTGAACCTTTAGGGGTTGGGAGGGTTCCCCGTCGATTGAGACGGATTGCAGATCAACATGTTACGATGGCGGCTCACCCTTGGCGTGCTGGCGACGCTCCTGATCCTGCTGCTGGTGGGTATCTACGGAGTTTACCTTTTCCATTCGCTCGGCAGCGCCTTTGACCAAATTCTCAAGGATAACTACGACAGCATCAAAGTGTGCCATTTCCTCCGGCTGACCACGGCCAGGGTGAACATTTATTACAGCCGGGGCGACCGGCCTAACCCTCCCTACGATCAGACCGCACCGCTCGAACAGGCCCAAAAGGAGGTAAACGAACGTATGCCGATTCTTTGGCGGAACGCGCGTGACCCTCAAGAAGCCGTGCTGGTGCGTGACCTGCAGACGGTCATCAACCGCTATTTCGACACCTACCGTCGCGTCTTCGCCGAATTTGCGGCCAATAACCCGCATTACCGCGACACGCGCGCCGAGACCGGCCAGTTGACCCTGCAGATCACCAACCTGGCCGAAAATATCCTGCAACGGAATGAGCAGCAGATGCTTGCGGCCAATAACCGCGCCGACCAGCAGACCAAAGATTCCATCCGCCTGCTGATTCTGGCGATGAGCAGCGCCGTGGTCGTCTTTGTGTTCACCTACGTTCGCCTGGGACAGTCGCTGATCACGCCGATTCGAAGCCTTACGCGGTCGATCCGCGAACTGCGCGCGCGGCACTTTGAAAAAAATCTGCCGGTGGTCTTCTCGGACGAGTTGGGCGAACTGACGAACGAATTCAACGGCATGGCGATGGAATTGCGCAACTTCTACCGTGAAACGGACCGCAAGTTCATCGAGTTGAATCAGGTCATCCGCGCGATGATGACCACCCTGCCATACCCCCTGTTCATTCTGGACGGGCATGACGCCCTGCAACGGTTGAACCCGGCGGCAGAACGTTTCCTCAACGGCCTGGGCTCGCCGGGGCGCCTGCCGCCGGTACTCGAAAAGTACCTCGCCAAAACGCCGGTGAGCGGGCGCGATTACACGTTGATCGACCTCAAGCAGGCATTTCTGTTCCGTCTCGACGCACAGGAATACTATTTTTTACCCCGCGTTTTTCCGATCGTGCTGGAAGACGGCAGCCTGTTTGGCCGGGCCTTGATGCTGTTGGACGTCACGCGGTTCAGATGGCTCGATGACCTGAAGTCGGACATGCTGGCCACCCTCAGCCATGAAATCAAGACGCCGTTAACGAACATCCGTCTGGTGCTGCACCTGCTGCTGGAAAAAAGCACCGGCCCGTTGCAGGAGACCCAGGAGGATCTCGTCAGTTCGGCCCGCGACGATTGCGAGCGCCTCCTGCGTACCCTCACGAGCCTGCTCGACCTTGCCAGGATCGAAAGCGGCAAGGCGCAGCTCGACCTTAAACCGACAGATCCGTGCGTCCTGATCACCGATGCGGCTAAGGCCTTTGAAGATCCGATCCGGGCGGCCGGACGCAGCCTGGCGGTCGAGATGGGCGCTGACCTGCCGCCAGTCCAGGCCGATCGGGATCGGGTTGCACTTGTGCTGTCCAACCTGCTGTCGAACGCGATCAAGTACAGCACGCCAGGCTCAACGATCACCCTCCGCGCGCAGGGAGCCGAACCGAATGCGGTGCGTTTTACCGTCATTAACTTCGGGGCCGGCCTGGCTGAGTCTGAGCAGAGCCGGGTCTTTGACAAGTTTTACCGGGTGGCCAACTCCAACGGCGAGGGCGCGGGCCTGGGGCTATCCATCGCCCGCGAAATCATCCATGCCCACGAAGGCCGGATCGGCGTGCACAGCCAACCGGGCAAGGTAACCGAGTTTTACTTCGACCTCCCGAAGGCTGCGGGTGAAATGCCACAAAAGCCACAAGCCGAAGAATGCCACAAATGAGGAAGCGGTGGGTGCCGAGTGCCGGACGTCGAGCGTCGAGTGGAATTCGGGATTCCAATTTACCAATTTTTCAGCTTGTGGCATTTTTTGCGCCCGCGGTCTGAAGGGAGCTGACCCGCAGTCCCAATTTTCGAGCCGTGCGCATGAATCTTTCGCCGAAACGCGCCTGGATATGCGCGAATGCGGCCGGTAACCCCTGCCGGAGGTAGAGCTCGCCGATTTCAGCCTCAACCGCCGTCGGCTCACCGAAGCCGGAGAGGAATTGATTGGAAGTGAAAAGCTCGTACAGCGCATTCCGGTCCGGCACCGTTTGGCTGATGCAAGGTGAGAGCCACTCGCGCACGTATAAAGATAACACTGCGTCGCCGATCCAGGCCTGGTTGCGAACCGTTTGGTTCATACCCCTAATGTAAACTCCTGCACACTTTCGTATTCTGAACCTTTCGCACCAAGGGTCGAACGCATCAAAGACAGCCGTTGCGCCTCCCAAGCCGCATCGAAACCTTCGGGCAGCCCGAGGCGTCGCAGGAAATCCTGCAGGTGCGGGAGCGAACGTTCGATCCTGGAGCGGGCAAGCGTGACGTGCGGGTAGGCGTAGTCGCGGGCATCGAGGGCAAACCTCGGAGAAAGCCCGGCAGCCAGCCGGTGCTGAAGTTCGTTGAGGGGAGGCGACGCCTGGATGCCGATCCAAAAAACGCGTGGGCGGCTCACGGCCGGAAAACAGCCGTAGCGATCCAGGCGCAAGGAAAAGGGGGCCCGCACCGGGACGGTCGCTTCCTGGATGGCTCGGGTCAGCGTCGGGAGTTGGTCGTCAAGAACGTTACCGAGGAATAAAAGGGTGAGGTGAAACTGGGCGGGCCGCGTCCATCGTAAAGTGACCTGAGCGTCGAGCGTTTTCTCCAAAGCCATCCGCAGGTGAGTTTGCGCCAGGGCGAGCTGTTCGCGAACCTCAGGTGACGGGTTAAGGGCAAGGAAAAGGCGAAGCAGCATTGGCGGCGGTGGGTGGTGTCCCGGCTCGGGAACGGGCCTAGGTCTTACCATCCTCCACGATAACGTACGCTGCCATTCCGCCACCGCCAGTGCCCTTGCCGCTGCCGGCTAACGCGTGGCGCCGATAAACCGTCGTGCCGGTCTTTTCACACTTGATTCCGTTTCGTGCGTCCGGCAGAAATTCAGTGCTAAACGCCCCTGCCTTCGGGCTGTAGTAGCCATATACCGATGGATTCTCCGGCATGCAAAAGACCTTAGCGTTTGTTCTCGCCACCTTGTGCTCCTGTTCCTTTACGTGCGCGCCTCTGGCCCGCGCGCTGGAGCTTGACCCCGACGCCGTCCGCGCGGCGGACGCCTACGCCGCATCGCGGAACGGCCTGTCCCTGCTGGTCCTGAAAGATGACCGTACCATTTACGAAGCATACCATAACGGCTTCAGCCCTGATCATGTGACTTCCATTTTCAGCGGCACGAAAGGTTTTTGGTGCGTCGCGGCAACCATCGCCGAACAGGAGGGTGTCCTCGACCTGAATGAGCCGGCCGCCCGGACCCTGCCCGAGTGGGAGGGTAGCCCGGTCAAATCGCAGATCCGGATTCGCGACCTGCTCTCGTTTACGGCCGGTCTGGAACCCATGTTTGCCCTGCACGGCACCTCCATTCCCAACCGGGACGCCTACAGCGTCCGGCTTCCGGCCGTCCGCCATCCGGGAGAAGCTTTCATGTACGGGCCCAGCCAGTTGCAGGTGTTTCTGGAGGTGTTCAAACGCAAGCTGGCGCTGCGCCATACGACCCCGGAAGAGTTCCTGAGCCGGCACCTGCTGTCGCCACTTGGGATCCGTTCAATCGACTTTCGGGAGGACGCGGCGGGTAACCCGCTCCTGGCCAGCGGCTTCAAATTGACCGCCCGGCAATGGGCCCAGTTCGGGCGTTTGATCCTGGCCGGGGGACGTTACCGTGGCCGGCAGATCGTCCAGTTGCAAAGCCTTGAGGAATGTTTCCACGGCACAAAGGCAAATCCGATGTTCGGCATGGGCTTCTGGTTGAATCGATATGCGGACGATCCGGATGCGCGCGAGGTGGATGTCGAGAAAGTGCTGGAACGACCCTGGCAACGTCAAAACTGGCAGCGCACCTGCCTGAGCCACGCGGCGCCGAGCGATATGGTTGCGGCGATCGGGTCCGGTTACCAGCGCATGTTCCTGGTTCCTTCGGAAAACCTGATCGTCGTTCGCCAAGGCCGGAACGCCGATTTTTCCGATGCATATTTCCTGCGGCTGCTTTTTGCCGGGTCCACGCCTTCAACGCCCGCCTTGGCGGCTAAATCGACTCGAACCAGTCCGGAGTAGTTTTGAGTGCCGGGAGCCGGGTGTCGCGTGTTGCCCAGGCGGGGCGGTCGATTTTAGGCAGGGACTTTCCGCAGCGGAATTTTCCGGCGTAGCCGGAGAATCCGCTGCCAGAGCCTGCGTCGCGCACAAATCGTTAACGATTTGTGCGCGACGCAGCCTGGTGGCTCACTTTTTGACCGCCAGCATCAGGGTCGAGTTGTGGCGGCTCCACCGGTAACCAAAGCCGAAGGTGAGCGGTTTCGGCGAACTCACCTGATAATACTGGCGCAGTTCAGGTTGGTAGAACTTGGCGAACAGGCTGATCGGGCCCGGGTACGTGCCGAAAAAGCGCAGCGTCCACCGGTCTGGCGTAAACTCGCGGACCGGGATTCCGGAGTCATCCTGAAGAATCGCGATGCTCACCGTCAGCAGGTAATCGCGTACCGTGTTGAAACCGGCCTCGTGCATCAGGTAAGAAGCCGCTTTCACAAACACGTTTGCCGGCCCGAACGATTCGTAGAAGCGCAGGAGACCGGAGTTTCGTTTGAGGGCGTCATCGGAAAGGTCCGCGGTGAAATAGTAAAGTACTTTTTGCGCACCGGACCCCGAGTTGAGGAAGGAGATCTTCACGCCCCGGGTGGCGCCCCCGCGTCCGTCCAGGAATTGGCCGTTGCGGTCGAGGCTGACGTAATCGAGTCCGGTAACGTCATTGCCTGAGCGTGCCAGAAAAACAAAGAGCAGCGGAATGACGCCCTTGAGTTGTCCGCGCTGCAGGTCGGTGCGCATATCCTTGGTCTTGAAAAAGCTGAAATTCAGGACGGTGTTCAGCGCGGTCTCTGCATCCTGCAGTGCATTGAGCAGCGCCGCCGGGGGCGTGGCAGAGAGGTCGGGCAAAGGATCGGCCGTTTCAAGCCCTTGCAGCAGGTAAGTGCGGCACTCCGGATAAAACGCGCTCGGGTAGAGAAAGTCCGGCCCGCTGAACAGGTAAAGGCAAACCGGGCTTGCCTGGCTGACGGGAGAAAGGACCTCCGCACGCCACCCGCGGATACTTGCGAACTGGCGTTGCTCAAGGGTGGCGAAGGCTGCGTTCATGGCGTTAGCATGCGTGATCCATTGCGGATTACGCGTCAACGACGCCAGCGGCGAGGTCTCCGGCACGGGGAGACCGGCCAGGAACTTGGCCGCGTCGGCAAAACTCACCTTCGCCTGGGGTACGACGGCGTCGGGCGACCGGAGAGACCGGTCCGGCTCCACGGTAACCGGGGAGGGCGCCGGGCTCGCTTGGACGGCAGGAGGTTCGGCGGTCGTGGGAGGTTCAGCGGCCACCGGCGGCGTGGCGGTTATGAATGGGTGCGGCGTCGGCGCTGCGGTCGGGAATTCCTCCTGCGCCCGCAGCCCGGAGGCCGCCAGCAGCAAGGCCGGTAAAACAACGATCAGTCGCATGGTGATAAATAATGAGGTTTGTACGCCCCGGCGCTTTGACAGGAACGCGGGAGACCGGTTACGTCCGGTCCGGCTTGGCGTCGCGCCGGAACTCGGCGCCGGCGAGCGGGACCGGGTCCGGTTTACCACCGGGCGCGCGGCAGACAAAGTAAACCACGAGGCCAAAGCACGCCGTCAGTGTCCCGCAGAGCGATTCCAGCGGCTTCTCACGGACGGTATATACGATCATGTGAAGGGTCG
Source organism: Verrucomicrobiota bacterium (assembly GCA_019243005.1). Lineage (GTDB taxonomy): Bacteria > Verrucomicrobiota > Verrucomicrobiia > Chthoniobacterales > JAFAMB01 > JAFBAP01. The sequence goes on from JAFAUY010000073.1 coordinate 8,353, forward strand.
CCGCGAGGAAAACCAACGGCGTGATCGGATAACCCCAAACGCGATACGGGCGGGGGAGTTCAGGCCGGCGAATCCGCAAGACGATGAGACCCAGGACGGTAAGAAACGACGAGAGCAGAAGGGTGAACTGGATATAAACCAGCACCGTCTCAAACGTCGCGCTTAGAATCAGCGCGGTAACGATTGCCAGTTGCAAAAGCGTGGCTGCAATGGGGGTGCCGTTTCGGGTCGATCGTTGCAGCCACTGCAGCCGGGGCAGATCGTCGGCGATTGCCTTCGTCACCCGCGGCCCGATCCAACCCATCGCTCCCACCGTCGCGACCAGGCCGAACCCGATCAGGATGCTGACGATCCTGGCGCCCCAGGGGCCGAAAATGGCTTGACCGGCCAGCATGCCGACCTGAAGCTGGCCCGCCAGGGTCGCTTTCGGGGTGGTGTGCAGAAAGACGTAGTTGAGCACCAGGTAAATGACCGTAACGATCACGGTTCCGACCGCCAGCGCCCGGGGGACGTTCTTCTCCGGTTCGACGACTTCTTCCGTGATGTAAGCGGCGGCGTTCCAGCCGGAGTAGGCGTACATCACGTATACCAGGCTCACCGCAAACGGCCCGGACAGCAGTTCCCTAACGTCTTCCGGCGTGGCGCTGAAGTGCAGCGGCTGTCCTGGCCAGATGAGCAGCCCGGCGATGATCAGCACGAGAATCAGGACCAGCTTGATGAGCGTGGACGAATTCTGGAACGTCGCCCCGGTCCGGACCCCGGCCAGGTGCACGGCCGTGACGATCCAAACCAGCAGCAACGAGAGCGCCACCGGCGGAACGCCCGGCACCACGGCCTGAAGGTAGCTGCCAAACGCCATCGCCGCCAAAGCGATGGGGGCGGCAAATCCGACGGTCGCAGATATCCAGCCGGCAATCATGCCGATCGAGGGATGATAAATCGAAGCCAGAAAACGGTATTCACCGCCAGACCGCCGCAAAGTGGCCGCCAGTTCGGCGTAACACAGGGCACCGCAAAGCGACACGATGCCGCCGATCGCCCACAGGGCAATCAGGGCCGTGTCGGACCGGATCGATGCGACCTGGAAACCCAGGCTGGTGAACACGCCCGTGCCGATCATATTGGCCACGACCAGGTTGGTGGCGGTGAGGCAGGAAACTTTCTTGCTGGGCATGCGTTCGGTCCGGGAGCTTGTGTTAATCGAGAATCAGCCAGGTACAAAGGAAAATTTTCCGCGTTCGACCCAGCGGAGGTGCCATCCGCCGGCGCCTCCGGGCCGGAAGCACGTCTTTATTGATAAGAACGTTCAACCGGGCAGGCGGGCTGATCTTCCCGGTTGACTCAGGTGCCGATAATCATTAGGCCGTTGTGTCCTTTATCGATTCTGTTTGCATGAAGATTTTCCTATTTGCGGCAGCCTGCTGCGCTTTCGCCTTTGCCGGCTGCGAACGACACCCGGTAAGCCAGGTTCAGCAACTCAATGAGGAGTCAGAGGCTAATCCGGAAAAGAAAAAGAACGAGGCAACCCGGGAACAAGCCCAGGCTCGTCCGGAAGCGTCGGCCAGCCCCTCGGCTCGCACCTATTTTCCGGCAAGCTCCAAGTAGCCGTTAC
>JAFAUY010000143.1 GCA_019243005.1 Verrucomicrobiota bacterium
TGCATCGTCCCGCAGAATTCTATACCGGGCTGCTGAACAACCAGCCGCTGGGTTTTTACGCGCCGGCCACTTTGATCAAAGACGCGCAACGGCATGGCTTGAAGATCAGGCCGGTTTCGGTTGCCCACTCGGATTGGTCTTGCAAAGTGGAAGCCGATCAGGTCGTCCGGCTGGGGTTTTGCTTGAGCCAGGGACTCCAGCGCGAGCACATCGGGCGGATGCTGGCGGAACGCAGCCGGGCCGCGTTCTCCAGCGTGTGGGATTTTCGCAACCGCACGCGGTTTGACCGTGACGAACTCCGGAACCTGGCCAGAGCCGGGGCACTCAACGATCTGGCAGGCCATCGCCGAAATGCGCTTTGGCTGGTTGAAGGCGCTTTCCACCAAAACGACCTCTTTTCAGGCCAGGAGACCGCAACCGATTCGCCCTTGCAGGCCATGGCACCTGCAGAACGCCTGGAAGCGGACTTTGCCACCATGCGGCTGACCACCGGCCCTCACCCGATGGCTTACCTGCGCAAAATGCTGGGCGACACCGTGTGGCCCAGCGCAGACCTCGTTCATGCGGCGAACGGCAGCCGGTTAAAAGTTGCCGGACTGGCAATTTGCCGCCAACGCCCGGGGACGGCGAAGGGCGTTGTTTTCATCAGCCTCGAGGATGAAACCGGTATCGCCAACGTGATCGTTTATCCGCAACTCTTTGAACGACGCCGCCTGGTGATTACCCAGGAAAGTTTCCTCCTGGTGGAGGGAATCCTGCAGACGCGTTCCGGCACCATCCATATCCGGGCGGAAACGGTCGAACGCCTGCCCACCTTCCCGCTCGAGACCGCCGCCTCGCACGACTTCGAGTAGCGGGTAACGGGCAACGCGTCACGGGTTGCTGGCGCAAGGCGCCGCTCGATACCCAGCCACGCCGTCACACGGCAGGCACAGCGCAGAGTTCACACGGCGGACACGGCGAGCCACGGCGATCACGGCAGGAAGAGGAATTGCCGGCCTGACATCGGCAACTCGCCCCTGCAATCGCGCCCGTTGCCCGTTACTCATTAAACTCTCCCGCCACCCGATTGGCGGGCAGGCCGGGATGCTCGACGAGCGATTTACCGCGCACCAAGGTCCGGTTGGCCAGTGCATCGGTCGATTTCGGAAGCGCCAGTCCCACCAGCGTGTTAGCGATCGCGAACAGGTTGGGGCAGGCGGCGTGAATGATGACCAGTAAACGGGCTTGCCACGGCAGCACCAGGATCGGCAAGCCGATGCTGGCCGCATTCGCGATTCGCCGCGCAAGGCGCATCGCATCAATACTGGTCAGCGGCGTCTGCATGCCCGCGCTGAACCAGCTGAATTCCTGCCGCGCTTTACCTTTGAATTCAGCGTGCAGGTGCGAACCCGTCCGTATGATGAAGGGGCAAACCGTCGTGACCCGGATGCGTTCCGGGGCCAGTTCCGCCTGCAACCCCTCCGAAAATCCGACCAGAGAAAACTTGCTCGCCGTATAGGAGAGCATGTGCGGAATCGGCACCTTTCCACCGAACGACGCGATGTTGACGATATTGCCACCGCCTTGCCGCTTCAGGTAAGGCAGGCTGTAATTGATGGTATGAAACGGCGCCCAGAAATGCAGGTCCATCAGCCGTTTAAACTCATCGTCGTCCAGCGGCAACGACGGTCCTACCACGATCTCGCCGGCATTATTGATCAGGACATCGATCCGGCCGTGGGCATCGGCGATTTCGACGATCCGTTGCGCAATCTCGGTCTCGGCGGTCAGGTCGCAAGTCCAGGTGGTGACCGCGGTGCCGTAACGTTCCAGGCTGGCCTTTGCCCTGTCCAATTCCTGCGCATCACGCGCCAGCAATGCCACTTGGGCCCCCCGCCGGGCGCAAACCCGCGCCAAAGCCAGCCCCAGACCTCGTGATCCGCCGGTGATCACCACAACTTTATCGCGATAAAAAGCGGCCGCGTGTCGCCGGAGAAAATAATAGCACACCGTGCCGAGCAGGCCGGCAGCGCTCAGCAACGAATCACGTTGGGATAGCTTCATGCCCTGAGGTTCGGAGCGCGTGGCGGCGCCGGATCTGCACGGCACGCCCGATCACCGCCGTTTCGGCCTCAATACAACCGTTGCGCCCGGCCGGACCTTCTGGCACATACTCCTCACCCATCTACCATGCAGGCCGCCCGTCTTGTCGCTCCCCGTACCTTTGAAATCCAGGAAGTCGCCCTTCCCCCGCTCGGTCCGAACGAAATTCGTTTCAAAGTGGAGCTTTGCGGGATTTGCGCTTCCAACCTGGGTCCCTGGCGCGGGGCGCCCTGGTTTACTTACCCGTTTGATCCCGGAGCGCCCGGCCACGAAGCGATCGGCACGGTGGTGGAAACCGGAAGCGCAGTGCAGGGCGTCACCGCCGCAGAACGGGTCGCCGCGCTTTCCCAAAACGGATTTGCCGAGTACGACCGGGCCGACGCAGGCAGCGTCGTCACCATCCCGGCCGAACTCCGAAGCCGCCCTTTCCTCGGCGAACCGCTGGCTTGCGCCGTCAACGTCATCAAACGCGCCGGGCTCAGGGAAGGCGATTGGGTCGCCGTGGTTGGGCTTGGGTTCCTGGGCATGCTCCTGGTCCAATTGGCCCAGGCGCATGGCACGCGGGTGATCGCGTTAAGCTCGCGGCCGGAGAGCCTCCGATTGGCCCAACAGCTCGGCGCGCAGGCAGCCCTGGAAACCGGTGACGGGACCCGCATCCTTGAACGGGTAAATGCCCTGACCTCCGGGCAACTCTGTCCGGTGGTCATTGAGGCTGCGGGTTACCAGAGCACCCTTGACCTCGCGGCTGAGATCACCGGCGTCCGCGGCCGGTTGCTGATCGCCGGGTACCATCAGGACGGACCACGATCCGTTAATCTCCAGTTATGGAATTGGCGGGGGCTTGACGTCATCAACGCGCACGAACGCGACCAGGCGGTCTACGTCCAGGGTATGCGCGACGCCCTCGAGCTTATCGCCAATGGAACCCTGCGCCTCAACCGCCTGATCACCCATTACGTGGCGATGTCCGATCTCAATCAGGGGTTTCAGCTCGTCGAAGCGCGTCCGGGCGGATTCGTTAAGGCCGTCATGGTCGGCCCGAGGTAACCCGCGGCGAAGGCATCGGTCCGGCGCGCTCCAGACGGCATTTGGTTTTTCTCCCCGCACCGCTTCAGCACCTTGCGCCTTGCATCCCGCCGCCGGGCAGCGCAGCCTCGCTGGATTCTTATGAACCTTGTCTTTTTCGTCCATTCCCTCGTTTCTGACTGGAACAACGGTAACGCCCATTTTTACCGCGGGGTCATTTCGGAACTGCTTGGCCGCGGGCACCAGGTGAGGGTTTATGAGCCGGCGGACGCCTGGAGCGTCTCCAGCCTGATCGCCTCGGAAGGTAACGCCGGTCTGGAAGGTTTTCAGCAGGCCTATCCCGAGCTGCAGAGCGAGCCTTATCGATCCCTCGACGTCCCATCCATGTGCGCCCAGGCCGATGCGATCGTGGTGCACGAATGGAACCCACCGCAACTCCTGCGGGAAGTGGCGGCTTATGCGGCTTCCCATCCGCAATCGGTCCTCCTTTTTCATGATACCCACCACCGGGCCGCATCGGATCCGGAGTATTTTGCCCGGCTTGACCTGACCGGATTCGATGGCGTGCTGGCCTACGGGCGTTCACTGGCCCGGCTTTACGAGGCAAAGACCGATCGGGTCTGGATCTGGCATGAGGCCGCGGATGTGCGGCGTTTCCGGCCCCTGCCTCACCGGGGTGAGCAGCGTGACCTCGTCTGGATCGGCAATTGGGGCGACGACGAGCGGACCCGGGAAATCTTCGAATTCCTTATCGAACCCGCGAGGCGGTTACGCTTAAGCGCGATGGTTTATGGCGTGCGCTACCCGGATGCGGCGCAACGCGCCCTAAGCGATGCCGGCATCGGCTACGGCGGCTGGCTGCCCAACTACCGGGTGCCGGAGGTTTTTGCTCAGTTCCGGTTCACGGTGCACGTTCCGCGAAGCCCGTACGTGAAACAATTGCCGGGTATCCCGACCATCCGCCCCTTCGAGGCGCTGGCGTGCGGGATTCCCTTGGTCAGTGCACCCTGGACGGATGACGAGGGGCTGTTTTCTCCGGGTAAGGATTTCCTGGTGGCAGCCGATCGCGGTGAGATGGCGGCGCAACTGGAAGAGCTTCGCCGGTCGAAAATACTGGCTGAAGGGTTGCGCCAGCATGGGTTGAAGACCATCCGGAGCCGGCACACTTGTGAGCACCGCGTGGACGAGTTGCTGGGCATCATCACGGACGTCCAAGGACGCAAACGACTGCGAACATCCGCGCAGCCAACTTTTCCATGACAACCCGCCGATCGGTTTTTATAATACATCCAGGCGGGAGAGAATATTTTGAGTAGCGCCAAGAATATTCGGCACGAAATTTGATGCAACCATCACCAGAGGTACGGGCGATCTGTACAGCCTTGGGTCAGTTCCGAATACCGGCTGCGGTCGTGGACAAAAGCCGGGATCGATTCGTGACGTGGAACACGGGCTTCGAGAAAACCCTGGGTGCGACGGCTTCGCAGATTGAACGGTTTCGGCCCGGTGAGATCGTCCGGCCCGTGGTTTTGGCTGAGGAGGGAGAGGCAACGTCATGCCATCATCCGTGCGAACTGGTACATCCTGCCATCGAGCCGGGAGTGACGGGCCAGAGCTTCCGAAAGGACGAACACAACGCGTTGCTCATCCTGAATACATTTGCGGTGGATCGGGAAACGGACGGCTTCGTACGGGGCATGCTCGTCGGCCAGCAAACGACCCATGACCATCTGAAACAAACGTTTCACGACACCGTCAGCCAGCAAGTCATGGCCGCGATTTTCGCAGTTGAAATGCTGCGCGGGAAACTTGAAGGAGACGCCGTGGCAAACTCAAAGGAGGTTACGGCGATCTCAACGCTCCTGCAATCCCTCTTCACCGATATCCAGACGGCATTGAATTTCCAGCCGGCCTATCCGTCAGGCAACCGGCTTTCTGAAAACTGAATCACCGCAAGACTCTGATGCATTCGAATCCCACCGCTGAAAGCCCAGCCTCTGCACCGGAATTGCAAAAAAAGCAGATTCTCGTGGTCGACGACCACCCGATTTTCCGGCACGGCTTGGCTGACCTGATCCAAAGCCAGCCTGACCTGGTGGTTTGCGGCCATGCCGACTCGGCGCCGACCGCTCTGGAGCAGATGCGTCGCTTGAAACCGGACATGGCCATTCTGGATGTCTCGTTACGGGGTACGAACGGAATCGAACTGGTCAAGCTGATGAAAGCGGAGGTGCCCCGGTTGCCGATCCTGGTGCTATCGGTCCATGACGAATCGCTTTACGCGTTGCGGGCTTTAAAGGCCGGTGCGCTCGGTTACATCATGAAGGCGGAAGCCGGCCAGCACGTCATCGCAGGCATCCGGCGCGTTTTGGAAGGTAAGATTTTCGTCAGCCCTAAATTCAGCGAACAGCTTATCTTCAAGGCGATCCACTCAATCGAAACCGGGGACGGCTCACCCGTAGACCAGCTTTCGGATCGCGAATTGGAAGTGCTCGAACTTCTCGGCAAGGGCCATAACACCCGGTCAGTGGCGCGGCTGCTGAACCTGAGCGTTAAAACAATCGAGACGCACCGGGCTCACATCAAGGAAAAACTCGGCTTCAAGGACGCAAGCGAGATGGTCCGCTTCGCCATCGACTGGGTTTCTCAACAGGAACCTTCTTAAGAGCGACGCGGTTTTTGGTCCGGAGGAGCAACTGGAGAGTAGCCCCTCCGGGGCGATCGGGGAGGAAGACTGCTAAATCTTTTCCTGAACTGCGGTAAGCTGGTTCAGCAGCTTTTTCTGAGCCAGTTGCAGGCGCGTTTTAACCGTGCCCAGGGCAATCGACTTTTGCGACGCGATCTCGCGCTGGCTTAAACCTTCATAAAAGGTTAAGTGCACCACCTCCTGTTGCGCTTCCGGCAGTTGCTGGATCAGGTTTTTCATCAGGTCTGCCAGATCAATGTTAATGAAGATCCGCGGTGCTGAACGCATCCGGTTGTGGAACTCCGCTTTAAGGTGGGTTTCAAATTTATCGGTCGCGCGACGGTAAGCCAATTTCCTTCGCACCCGGTCCAAAGCCCGCCTGCGCGCCAGCGTCACAAGAAAACCATGCAGGCCCTTTTCCGGCATGTACCGGTCCGCATTTTTCCACAGCTGCAAAAACACGTCATGGAGGACATCATCCGCGTCGGCCTCCTCATGGAGCACACTCAGGATAATCGTTCGCAACGATCCCTCATAGCGATGGTAAATTGCATCCATCGCATCGGTGTTGCCCTCCACCAGTTCTTTCATCAACTCCGTATCTGACTTACCGGCACTGCAAGTGTAACCATTTACGTTCATTAATCGCTGCCTCCGTTATTCCGTTCTGTACTTTCACTTTAGCTATTTGAGGGGGTAGGAAAATCGGGCAGTGCGCTGGAGACCCCGTCGGGAAATTGCCTACAGGCCGGTGCCCATACCTGAGAGAGGACAAACGGCCCTAAGGGATACGTCGGGGTATCACCGGGCTTCACGCCTGGAGGCATCGGTGTGCCCGGGCCCCTGCCGCCACCGACTATTCGTCCAAGCTTGCGGAACGGGAAAAGCCCTCTGCCTGTCCGGTTTTACCCTGGTTCGCCAATAAGGGATCGCCTTAAACCGGCCGATCCGGGCTGAGCGTACGAACTCGGGATGGACTCCAGTCGAAGGGATCGTAATATTTTCCAAGGACATGCTTAGATACGCAATCATTTTCCTGATCATCGCCATTGTGGCCGAGTTGCTCGGCCTTTCCGGAGTTGCAGGTACATCGGCGTGGATAGCCCATGTTCTTTTCGTGATTTTCCTTGTCCTTTTTCTGCTTTCCTTTTTGTTTCGCGGGCGACCGCCAGCGGCTTAGATGGAGCTAACCTCGCCAGGACGGCGACCGTTGTGCCTCAAGGAGGAATTTCAAGAACGCTGTTGGCATGGAGGTTGACAGCGTTTTTTCTTTCAGGCCATTTGCCCTGCCGGGCGGTGTAACGGAGGAAGCCTGCAAACCGGTTTCGCCTTAACGAATCTTTTCGGAATGCCCTCGTTCGATCGACACGGCCATGGGGTTTACCCCGCTTGACGGCATTTGCATGTGCACCCGCTCGGGGACGGTTGATCCAGGCAGTATGATCGCTTCGCTCGGCGGCAATTGACGTCCTGGTGTTCACCGATGCGATCGGCGAATCAGAACCCAAACTGCGGGCGCAAGCTTGGGAAGCCTTCCGTTACTGCGGGCTCAGGATCAACCCGGAACTGAACGATGAGGCCCAGCCGGACGCCGTAGTAAGCTCGGCAGACAGCGCCGTGGCGATTGCAGCAACAAAAGGACGGGAGGACTGGCAGATCGCCCGGGAAGCCTTCTCCGTGTTTGCAGGTATGGCTCAACCGATCTAAGCGATGGTAAAAAAAAAGGAAACCGGGTACAACCCGGTTTCCTCCAAGCGTGCGGCCTTATCCGCCCGTACCGGATGTCAGCCGCCGTTAGCACCCGAGTTAGGTGTAACTACAGCCGGCTTCTGCTGCTGACGTTCCGAAATCAGCCGGTAAAGACTGGCACCCGCCAAGACCACCAGCGCCGGTTTGATCAACACAAGCAGCAGGCGCAGGATGAGCGACAAAAGCGCGCGTACCGGCAGGCTTTGAATCAGGTACCCGAGCAGCAATGCCATCAGCAGGTATTGATTCGGCTGCCGTCGTACGCGGTCTTCCAGCTCCGCCCAGACCTGGCCAAGGTCGACCTTTCCGTTGGAAGTCGGAAACGGGAGTTGCGTCGAGGGTGAACTAGTTTCCAGCGTTGACATAGTTGCGAATTGTACTGATTAGGACCGATTAGAAGATGCCGAGAAATTTCGGCTTGCTCGGGCTGGCGGCTTTGATCAGTTTGCTAGCCGCCTTCGACGCCTCGGTCGCCGCTTTGGAAGTGGCGGCGGCGGCTTTGGAGCTGGCCGCTTTGCTCCAGATGTCCGTAAGGGCTTCTCCGGAGGTACGGATTCCGTGCTGAAGGGGTTCCCTCAAGTCGCTTAACGCGCGGCCGGACTGGTTGAACCAATCCTGCAGCTGCCGCAGCCACTGGTCACTCAGGCTTTGCCGGGAGCGCGCCTCCTCACGGCGCCCGACAACGTACCCGATAAGGAAAAACAGGACCGAGGCGAGCACCAGCGTCGCAACCTGTATATTCCGGCGTCGTTGGAAAGCCGCGTCAAATGCATCTGCTCCTTGGTTTCGGCGGTATGAAGCCGCCTGCTGGCCGGTGTTTTCATTTCCGGATGCTGGCTGATTACCGATTGCGGAGGTATCCATATTCGACTGTATTAACCTTTTCGCGGGCAGGTGACGTCCGAACGGGAAGACAGGTGGCACGAGCCACCTGGTGGACGCATCCAGTGCCCGTAGATGTTCGCAGCCGTAGAGCTCATGGTCGTAGCCGCGCCACTAAATCGTGGGCGGGAGAGGTTCCGATTCCGCGCTCCCGCCGAGCGCGTTTCCTTTGAAATTTCTTGTGGTTCGATACAACCGCGCTTTTATCGGTACACGATGTTGCAGGTGAGGAGCTTGGCACTGCAAAGCAGGCGACCCGGGTCCATGCGGTATGTGAGTGCATATGCGCTTTTGGGCTCGGGTCAGCCTGTCAGGCTCTAATCGGACAGGCTCATCTGGGCTGTCCCGCCGGTTTGGACACGAACGGGTGACGTGACGACATGCGAATCCAGACAGGCATCCTCGTGCCGCTGGGCTATGGCAAATACGTGCGGTCGGACCGCGTGACCAGTGTGGTACCGATCGAGCAGGATCGTGGCCCCGGGCGCCGGACTTTTGTCTTCGTTGAAGACCAACGGGAACCCATCGTCGCTTCGCGGGCCGAGGATTCGGTTATCCGCGACCTGGTGCGTGAACCGCGGGAGGTTACCCGGGCGGTGCAGCAACAGGAAATTTTGCGCGACCTGCTTGAAGACCTGAGCACCGTCAATGAGACCGTCCGGCAGATCGTTCGAGACCAGAGCCGGCTTGATCTCAATCTGATCGAGCGCCGGATCAGGTCCGTACTCGAAGAACCCGATGAACGAGGCCGCCGCGATGCCGACTGAGCGGCCGCGGTATCGTTCCCGGGCAGGACGGCGCTTCCGTCGCGGGCGGCAATGTGCCTTGGCGGCGTCAAATCTGCTCGTCGGCAAAATCCGCCGACGGTTCGCGCACGAATTCTGAGAGAATTGGAGAGAAAGGAAATCGACTATGGCCCGAATCGTTAAAGTCATCGAAGTGCTCGCCCAATCGGATAAAAGCTGGGAAGATGCTGCGCAAACGGCAGTGGCCGAGGCGTCAAAAACCTTGCGCAACATTCGCTCGATCTACATCAAGGAATTTGAAGCGGCAGTGGAGAATAACAAAATCACGGCCTACCGCGTCAACGCCAAGGTGTCATTCGAACTCGAGTAGGTCACACCGCGAACACGGCGACGAAGAATCACACGGCGCCACGGCGGGATACAGCGAGCACGGCGGGAAGAGGGACGATTATCCGCCGCCCACCCTGACCTGCTGCCGCTACGGGACACCTGCGGGACGATCATCCGTTGCCCACCCGGGCCTGGTCGCCATCACCGAAGACCTGCAGGGGACGCTCATCCGCCGCCCACCCGGGCCTGGCCGCCATCACCGAAGACCGGCAGGGGCGGCGGATCCGCAGACAACGCAGAAAAGATCCACAAAGCGGAGCGTGACATCGGCCTCACCCCCTCATAAGGCCGCTTCGAACTCCAAACTCTTTTCCCGCCGTGGCGCCGTGTCATTCTTCTCCGCTGTATCCGCGGTGTGACGTTGCGCCCGTCGCGTGACCGAAGACCACTCGGCACCCGCCACTGACCTCTTCATTTGTGGCATTTAGGGAGCCGGAATAGGGTTTGCTCATGACCGCTGACCCCTACGCGCAACTTCTCGAACGCTGCCGCGAGATCTACGTTTTGCAGACGACGGCGTCCGCGCTGCACTGGGATCTTGAGACTTATCTGCCGCCAAAGGCGGTCGCGTTTCGGGCGGAACAGCTGAGCTACCTTGAGGGTAAGGCCCACCGGCTTTTCACAGACCCTTTGGTCGGCGACTGGATTAAATCCTGCGAGGACGGCCAGCCCGCACCGGAGAGCGACCGTGCGGCCAACGTCCGGGAGTGGCGGCGTTCGTACGATCGGGCGGTTAAAATTCCCGCCTCGCTGGTGGAAGAAGCCCAACGGGTGTCCACCCTCTCCCGGGAAGCGTGGAAACAGGCGCGCGCCGAAGCCGATTTTGCGAGGTTCGCACCGCACCTGGTTAAAATCGTGGAATTGACGCGTCGGAAAGCGGACCTTTGGGGGTACCGGGAATCACCTTATGACGCCCTGCTCGAGGAGTACGAACCGGGCACAACGGCAAGCAGTCTGCGTCCGGTGTTCACTGAGCTCCAGGCCGCACTCGTACCACTGGTGGAGCGGTTGGCCAGGGAACCGGTCCCGGCCGATTACCTCAAGGGACATTACGCGAAGGCGGCCCAGGCCGCGCTGAACGCGAAAGTCGCGCAGGCCATCGGATACGACTTTGGGGGCGGACGCATTGATACCACGACCCACCCGTTTGCGACCTCGCTTGGGCCCGAGGATCACCGGATCACTACCAGGTACGACGAACAGCTTTTCCAGGTTTCACTTTACGGCGTGTTGCACGAGGCCGGGCACGCGCTTTATGAGCAAGGCCTCAGCAAAGCGGCCGCCGGCACCCCGCTTGGAGCGGCCCGCTCGCTCGGGATCCATGAATCGCAATCGAGGTTGTGGGAAAATCATGTTG
>JAFAUY010000161.1 GCA_019243005.1 Verrucomicrobiota bacterium
ACATACGGCGAAAATTCTCCGGTTATCGATGGATCTGCCGCTGGTCATCGAAATCGTGGACAGCGAGGAAAAGATCAACGCGTTCCTGCCCGTGCTCGACGGGATGCTGGGCGGCGGATTGGTAACGCTGGAACGCGTACGCGTGATCTACTACTGGCCCGGGGAACGGAAGGGGTAAAAGAGACGCCGTGCCCGCCGTGTGACCTGAATCTGCGTCAATCTGAATAATCCGTAGGATCTGTGGATGGATCTCTTTGCTGCGTGGTCTGCGTATTCTGCGGATGGTCTTGGTCTACCTTTTCTGTGGATTCGCCGTAGTCCGCCAGCCGACTGACGAGCGATTCGCGCTCGATGAACTTTGCGATCTGGGTGCCGAGCGCCGTGAGCATTGACAGGAGTTCATCATCCGGGGGATGCACCCCACGGCTGAAGAACTCCATCACACCGATCACCTTCTGTCCGAGCAGAATGGGGAAGGCGAAGCCGGCGTGCAATCCTCCTTTCGCGGCCAGGGCAACGCGTGGAAATTGCTCTTTTCCAAGGGCGACGACGTCGGGAATCCAGAAAGCTTTGCGGCTGGACCAGACGCGCCCGGGCAGGCCGACGCCCGACGGTAAGGCGAGTTCCTGGGTGGCATCGATAAATTCCTGGGCGTCAACGTCAAGGGCACGCCAGGTATCGACGCAACGCAGGGTTTGTGTGTTCGGCTCCAGGTGCCATAAAGCTCCGAAGTCCCAACCGACCGTTTCACAAATGGCCTGCACCACCTTACCCGAGGCTTCGCCGAGGTGGCGCATTTCCGCCAGGGTGCGCGTCACCGCGTACTGCAACCGGAGATGCGCGTTGGCGCGGTCGCGTGCTTCCTCGGCCAGTTTGCGTCGCGTCACATTCTGCACCATTCCCTCGTAGTAAAGCACCTCGTCGGTGACTTCATCGCAAACCACGCGGGCGTTTTCCAGGATCCAGATGATGCTGTGATCGCGACGATAAATTTCAGATTCGAAATCGATCACCTGACCTTGCTCACGTACTAGCCGGATGAACTCGGCACGGCGGTCCGGCCGGACGTAGAGTTGGCGGTTGATGTCGGTCAGGGCCGCGATTAGCTCTGCGGGCGAGTCGTAACCGTACATCCGGGCAAGTGCCGGGTTGGCGCTGATGTACTGTCCCTCCGGCGTGGTCTGGAAGATGCCGATCACGCAGTGTTCGAAAATGCTCCGGTATTTTTGTTCGGCTCGACGAAGCGCTTCGAGGGTACCTTCAAGTTGATGGTTCATAACGTCCTGGCACGAGTTTTCACGGTAACTGACTGGCGTCGTGAAGCTTACCATGGACTTCACAGGGGGAGGAAATAGAGCAGCCGGCGTGCCAGGGCTAGGCCCAAAGGGGTTTTCGGTAAGGAAGGCAGGGCCGGTGCGGGCCCGCGTGCTGGAAGCGTCCAGACGGGTCAAAACGCCGCACCCGAGCCGACCTTAGCCGTACCGGGCCGGCCTCGTCGTCCGTTGCGGGGCGAACCCCCGCTTTTCTTGGAGACGCGCCTGGCGGCAGGGGACGTTTTTCCTCGAAACGGCGGGTGGCGGCCGCCGGTGCGGACCGCCGGCGTGCGTTCAAAACAGGCGTGACACCAGCGGGTTCGCCAATTGGCGGGCAACCTGCGGCCACAGGTATGGCAGGCGGCCTGCAAACGTTTCTGCAGGGATGCAAGAATGTACCGGTTCAGCCGGTCAATCTCCTGGTTGGCTGCCTCGAGTTCGGGAAAAGTGCCCGGGTAATGGTAATGCATCCATTTATAGGCCCCCAGCAGGCGGCTATCGCGCTCGGCGCCGTGAAGGTCCTGCGGCGTATCGGCCTCATGGCCCTCACGACTTTCCAACGCCGGCAAACCCCGGGTTTGTTCTTTTTCGAGCGCGTCGAGCCAGTCAACCCAGGCGTTCAGGTGGCGGTCCTCATTCGAATTGATCGGGCAGTTGCACACCACCAGCAGGTCTTCCAGGGGACGCCGTGAACCGCGGGCTTTGGGATGCGCCGCCAGCTCCAGCATCCCCGAGATGTCGGCCTTGCAAAAGAGCTGGTCCCGTTCCGGAAGGCTGGAAAAGGTCTTCAAAAGCGAATCGAGCCGGTCCTTGCCGGTGCGCTCCGCGAGGTATTCGAGCGTTTGCAGGCGCGGGGCGACCGGGACCCTCAACGGCAGGGGGTCTCCGGTGCCAGAGGAGATGGCTTCGCGGATCAGTTCGAGGTCAGCCTCGTTAAGGGCGGTCACGATGCCAGGTTCTTCATCGTCGCCGTGCCCGAAACGGCCTGCCCGGCCGGCGATCTGGAGGATCTCAGATTTGGAGAGAACGACTTCCGCTTTTCCGTTCCACTTGGTCAGGCTGGTGAAAACGATCGTACGGATCGGAAGGTTCAGGCCCATCGAGATAGCGTCGGTGCTCGACAGGTATTCCGCGCGGCCTTCGGCAAAGCGTCGCGCCTCCTCGCGCCGTACCTCGGGTGAAAGTGCGCCGTAAATGCAGGCGGTATTGGCTTCACCCAGGGTTTTTTTCCAGGCCAGCGTCTGGGTACGGGAAAAAGAGACGAACGCAGTGCCGGCCCCGGCGTCCTTGGGTGCTTTGAGCGGTTCATCCGCGACCCGCAACGGCTTCAGGCGTTGGGTGAACGTGATTTCAAGCGGTTCGTCCAGCATTTCGGCCAGTTTCCTGAGCAGGGGTTCCGCTTCAGGGCTTCCGAGCAGAATCACCTCGCGCGCATTTACGCCCACGATGGCCTGGGTCCATGCCCAGCCTCGAGCGGCATCGCCGATCATCTGCACTTCATCGATGACCGCGACCTCGTATGAGCGGGTAGCGTCCAGCATCTCGACGGTAGACGACACGTGGGTCGATTGGCCGGTCAGGAGGCGCTCTTCGCCCGTGACCAAGTCGGTGTAAATGCCCTCGCTTTGCAGCCGGTCCCAGATTTCGGCGGCAAGCAAACGGAGCGGAGCGAGGTAGACGCCGGTGCCTGCCCTGGCCAGTCTGGCCAAGGCGCGATGAGTTTTGCCGCTGTTGGTCGGACCCAGAATCGCCGTGAGCTTCCGGCGGGCCGCCCTCGCCCACGGGTAAGTTTCCGGGTACTCAAGCAGTTTAAGGCCTTCGGCCAGTTCGCGCTTTTGCTTCAGGGTCTGGGAGAGTTTAATCGCCTGGTCGACCCGGGAAGCAAACGCTCCCAACGGTAAAGGTTTAAAGGACGACGGGTCGAGCTCCTGGCGAATCGCTTCCCACTCGTGAACGGTGTACTCGGCCGGACGCAAAGACGCCAGCTTCGCCTGGGCGCGTTCGAGACTGTGGCTGAGCCGCCGGTTGGCCTCGGCAAAAGCCGACGGCAATTTTTCCAAAACCCGGACGTGGCTGCCGGAGAGCTGCATCAGAGGCGCCTTGAGGCAAAGGCGGACGGCAAACGGTTCGGCGAGTTCGACCTTGCGCTTTAAAAGCAGGGTGTTCCCCTCGACGTCGAGTTCCTCGGGCCTGAGGCCTGCCAGGTTGGGCAGTTCCCTCAGGAGTGGACAAGCGCTCCGAAGGTAGCGAACGAGCGTTTTGGCCGAGGTTTGGGTAACGCGGGGAGACAGCGTATGCCTGCGACGCTCGGCTTGAATCCAATCATCCAGGATTTTTTGATCTTCGAGGTTAAAAGTAGGAGAAATGTCAGGTACGGAACTCACGGTAAAAAATGTGCGGCTACAACGGCGCGACCGGCCGGTCTCATGGTCGGATCGACGGGCACGCAGGCCTGCCTGTAAGGGGCGCCACCAAGCAACGGGCGGCCCCACGCTGATCGGCTGGCTATGTATACACTCTTTTTATCGTCCGGAAAAGGGGCACATTAATCGACGGTGAGTGAATGCCGGCAATTTTGAACGCAGAAACGTTATTACGCATGGAAATCCCCGATCACGCAGCGCTCGACCTCCAGGCCCTTTTTGAAGCCGTTCCGGACCTGTACGTGGTGGTGCAGCCGAGTGACGATTACCCGATCGTGGCCGTCAGCGCGGCTTTTCTTCAGGCAACCATGAGCCGGGCAGAGGATCTGGTCGGCCGTAACCTCTTCGAAGTTTTTCGAGACCATGCCGATACCCCTGAGGCGGGCGGCGTGCGTGCCGCGCTGGAGCGAGTGCGTGAGAGCCGTGCACCCGAGAAGCTCGATGTCCTCGGCTGCGACCTCCGGCGTCCCGGGTCAACGGGTGATGGGAGGGAGGAGCGCTACTGGCGAACCCTGCTCTCACCCGTGATTACGGCCGACGGAACGTTGCGGTTCATCATCTGCCGGATCGAAGACGTCACTTCGCAGGTGCGTTCCGAGCGGGAGATAGGTGACGTGCGTTCCCGCCTGGAAGCGATCCTGGCCGCCGCGGAAATCGGCACGTGGATCTGGAACGTCGAACGCGATCGGGTCATCGCGGATCGCAACCTCGCACGGCTCTTCGGCGTCAGCCCCGAGGACGCCGCCGGTGGTCCGATCGAAAATTATCTGAAGGCCATTCACAAGGAGGACTGGCCCCGGGTAAAGCGGGCGATCAGCGATGCCGTGCGCGAAGGGACGAGCTATGAGACCGAATACCGCATTTTCCAACCGGGCGGTTCCTACCGGTGGGTAGTCGCTCGCGGGTGGGCCGAAAAGGATGTCGCCGGCAGAATCAAACGTTTCCCCGGGGTGGTGGTTGACATCACCGAACGCAAACTGGCCGAAGAGGCGCTGCGTGAAAGCGAGGAGCGCCTGCGCATGGCCGTCGAGTCAGCCAACCTTGGCACCTGGGATTATGATCCCGTGACCGGCGAGCTCATCTGGTCAGACCAGACCCGGGCAATGTTCGGGTTGCCTCCGGACGCAGACGTTAATTACCAGGTGTTTTTGCAAGGGGTGCACCCGGGTGACCGGACACGGACGGATGCCGCCGTGCAGGCCGCCCTGCGCCTTGAAGATGAAGGCCGTTACGAAATCGACTACCGCACCGTCGGCCGGCAGGACGGTATTGAGCGCTGGGTAACTGCCCGGGGCCGGGCGTTCCTGGATGAGCGCGGGCAGGTCCGCCGCTTCATCGGTACCGTGCTCGACATCACGGAACGCAAGCGCGCCGAGGAAGCGGCCGCCCGGCGCAGCGCGCAACTCCAGGAACTCGCCGCCATCTCGACCCGGCTGAATGCCGCGCACGATGTCCCGTCCGTGCTCGGCATCATCACCGAGGAGGCACGCAAACTCATCGGCGCCCACCAGGCCGCCACGACGGTGGTACTTGACCGGCACAAAGCCGAACCCGTCACCATCGTCTCGCCCTGTGATAAGGACCTCCCGCCCGAGTCCCGCGTGGGCGCGCCTGTCCAGGAGGGCCCCCCCTCCCCAGATGAGGCGATTACGGTTCCGCTGCTCGGACGGAACACCCAAAGTTTCGGCGTGATTCGTCTCTCGGGCAAATTCGCGGACCAGCTCAGCGAGGACGACCTGGCGCTGCTGGCGCAGCTTTCACAAATTGCCGCAGGGGCGATCGAGAATGCGCGTCTTTACGAAGAACTGCGCGAAAAAGACCAGCGCAAAGACGAGTTCCTGGCCATGCTTGCGCATGAACTGCGAAACCCGTTGGCCGCGATTCGGAATGCCGCTGCCCTGAGTGAGGGCGTAAGCGATGCCCGCGAGATCGGCTGGAGCATGGAGGTCATTCAGCGGCAGTTACAGCAACTTACGCGGTTGATTGACGACCTGTTCGACGTTTCGCGCATCACCCGCGGTAAAATCCAACTGCGCAAGGAGCAGCTGGACGCGGCTTCCGCCCTCCGCCGTGCCGTCGAGGCGGTGCAGCCGCTGATCGAGGAACGGCAGCACGAGTTGACCGTTTCCTTCCGGCCCGGCACGCTCTACCTGGAAGCCGACCCTACCCGGCTGGAACAGATCGTGGTTAATCTCCTGACGAATGCGGCGAAATACACTGAGGCGGGCGGCCACATCTCGTTGCACGCCAAGAATGACGGCAACGAAATCGTCATTTCCGTGCGGGACGACGGCATGGGCATCCCGCCGGAGAAACTGCCGCAGATGTTTGAGCTGTTCGTGCAGGGAGACCGCTCGCTGGCTCGCTCGGAAGGCGGCCTGGGCATTGGCCTGACCCTGGTCCGGTCTCTGGCCGAGATGCATGGGGGCAGCGTACGGGCTTACAGCGAAGGTTTGGGCAAGGGCAGCGAATTTGTGGTGCGCCTGCCCGCTTCAAAGAAGGCGGCTCCAGCCCGCCCGGTCCCCACCGCAACAACGGCCATCCCGGGTCCGACCACGCCGGCGAACCGGCCGGCCCGCATCCTGGTGGTCGATGACAATATGGATTCCGCGCACACCCTCGCCAAGCTCCTTAGCCGGCAGGGGCACGACGTACGCACCGTCTACGACGGCCCTGCGGCGATCGAGGCAGCCAGAGCGCACCGGCCCGAATTCGTCCTGCTGGACATCGGCTTGCCGGGCATGGACGGCTATCAGGTTGCGACCCGGCTACGGCAGGAAAACGAGCACAGCATTCTGATTGCGTTGTCCGGCTACGGCCAGGAGAGCGACCGGAACCGCTCGCGTGAGGCCGGGTTTCACCACCACCTGGTCAAGCCGGTGGAGCACAGCCTTCTGGCCGAGGTGCTGGCTAACCCACCCGTTCGCGTGCCCGCGCCTGCATCCCCCAACCGGACGGAGAACCGGCAGGGCCAGGGCCGTCAGGAAGCTTGATTAAACGCTCGCCGGGTGGCCGGAAGAAGCTGCCCCGAGGGTGTCGGCCGCGGAAATGGTGGCCTCTGCATCGATTTGCGGGTTTCCGGTCAACCTGGACAGCGCCGTCGGCAGGCCCACCAGTGAAGTGATCACGGCATCCGGTTCGGCCAGTTGGTCCAAGGTTGGCGCGGGCGGAGCGTCGCCGCGCATCAGCCACACGGCCCGCATCCCCAGCCGTTGCGCCGGACGAATGTCGCTCTCCAGGCGGTTGCCCACGTGCACCGCGCGACTTGCAGGAACGCCGGCCTTCTCCAAGGCGTAAAGGAAGATTTTCTCGTTGGGCTTTTCCACGCCGACCCGTTCCGCCAAGGCAATCACCGTAAAGAGATCGTGCAGGCCGTCCCTTCGCAAGGCTTTCAGAGCGGCTTCACCCGAGTTCGCCACCAGTCCAAGTTTGAATTTCGAGGCGAGCGCTTTCAACGTAGGCTTTACGTCCGGATAAAGGTCTGGCAGCAGGTATTCCCAGTAGCGCCGGGCCAGGGTGGTCACCTTTTTGCGGTCCCCGCCTGCGAACCGGTTGGCGATGGCGGTGCGTAAAGAGCCGGATGCACGGGTCCGCCCGGCATCGTAAACCGCCCAAAACTCGTGCTCTTCGGTTTCCGGACTGATTTCAAGCACGGCCCGCAGCAATGCTCGGGTGTACGCTGCGTCGTCATAGATTGTCCCGCCCAGGTCGAAGAGCACGAGATCGATATCGCCCCCGTCGGAAAGAGCGGCCATGGCCGGCGGGTGCGCCAGGAGACACGGCGAGGCACCGAACGCCGCCGGGCCGCCCCCGAACGCCGCGCCGCCAATTCCGCTCCACCGGATCGCCCCGGTCTCCGTTTCCTCCGGCAAGGTGAGAAACAAGGTCAGAACGGCGCTGAGCGCGTAAAGGCCTGCAAAGATCCACATCACGCCCTCGACGCCCAACGGCCCGAGGAAAATGGCCACGACCGCCGGACCGAGCAAAGCACTGGCGCCTGCCCCAAGGTTGAGCATCGAGATGGCCGCTCCTTTGTTCTCCGGGGCCAGGTGCGGCATGATCGCGGTGAGCGGGACGTACCCGGCCAGGGTCGCCCCGTAAAGCATCGCGACCAGGACGCACATGGCGAAATTTCCGCGGTGTGCGACCGGGATGTAGTAAAGCAAAAGCGTCGTGATGGTGCAGCCGACCCCGCCGACGAAGACCACGGTTTGCCGCCAGCCGAGCTTGTCCCCCACGATACCCGACAACAGGTTCGCGATAATGTTGCTCAGGAACATGTAGGTGAGCAATTGCAGCCATTCACTCAGGTGCAACGCGACCACGGTCGTGAAGAACGTCGGCAGGAACACCAGAAAACCGAATTGCGGGGCGGTATTGATCATCCGCACCACGCAGCCGATCGCCGTCTTCGGTCTTTTCCAGGCGATCGACATGCTCGAGAACACGCCCGCGAACATCGACTTGAACGTCGCTTTTTCCGATGTAACCGGTCCGGGGCGTCTCGTCTTTTTCGGGATTCCGGCCAGGGCGACGATTCCGCCGGCGATCACGACCAAAAGCGAGCACCAGAGGGTGGCGTACTGGCCGATGGCAGGAATCATCACGCTGGCGACAAGGGAGCCCAAGGTCGGCAGCCCGGCACTAAAGGCAAACCAGAACCAGCCGACCGCAGACGCAAGCCGCCGCGGCGGGGTTACGTTGGTGACCAGAACAAGGAAGCCATACGCAAACAACGGGTAACCGAGCCCTCGGAGCCCGTAACTGATGAGAATCAGGTGAAAGCTCCCCATCGGGAGCGCGAACCCCAAAAAGATCACCTGGAATGCGATCCAGACCAGAAGGCCGGTGAACATCGCCAGGCGCGGTCCCCAGACATCGGCGATGGCGCCGGAGTACCGGGCAGCCATCGCCGAAATTGCGCCATAAATGGTAAAAAGCAGCGCGACTTTACCTTGCGAAAATCCCTCGCCATGAAGGAAGTGGGCCAGATAACCCGACTCGATTCCGTCGCCCATCATGAACAGCAGCAGGCCCAGGTAGCCGAACGCGAGCTGGCGTGGGATGCTCAAACATTCCAGGATGGTGGCCCACTGCTCGGAGTGGCTGGAGACATTCGTGACGGAATCAGGGGAGGCCTGGGGAACCGACGCCATAACGGTATTTTCTCAACTAAGATAGTTTAGCTCAAACTGCCATCCATGCCGATAAGAGAATTTGCGATTGCAACGATCAAAGGGGGGTACCCGGTCCGCGAGAATATTCTGACCGCAGCGCCGCTCATCTGACATTTGACCTTTGGCGTTCGATGTCAATCGAAGTTACACGCGCGGCGGCCAGGGACGGTCCTGCCGCGAGTTGGTTTCCTCTTTGCCCCGGAGGGACATCCGGAAAGTAGCCAGCCCGGCACTTCAGGGCTGAGCTTTACCCGCATTTTTGGGTGGCGGGTGGGGGTTTTTGCCCCGGAGGGGTAGTTGAGAGTAGCCAGAGACTGAAACGCTTGGTGTGAACTAAATGTCCCCCCTGGATGGGCCGAGAGGCCGGCTTTTGCCCCGGAGGGGCAGTCCCGGGACGATCCTAGAGGGATGATCGTGTAGCCCGGCACTTCAGTGCCGGGGGAGCATTTGAAAGGAGATCCGTCCCGTCGGGACGGTAGGAAAATGGGGAGGCCAGGTCAGGTGTGGAGCGGATTTTTGAAGCCGTCCTGGGGTGGGTTGCCGCCGGGCGATGGGGCGCGTCCCTTCCCAGCGTCCCTACGGGACGCAACGCCTTTTGACACCCCCACCCGGCACTGAAGTGCCGGGCTACTCTCGATCCTCCCTCCGGGGCAAAGCGGGAGCGGCGGTCGCAGCGGCCATAATTCACACCAAGCGTTTCAGTCCCCGGCTAACCTCGGTTTTCCCTTCGGGACGAAGGCGGCCCCTCCCTGGACAAAGTGAGGGTTACGCTCAGCCCTAAAAGGCCGTCCTACTGTCAGCTGCTCCTCTGAGGCAAAGAGCTAAAGGAAGGCGATCCGTTCGTCCGGGAGGAAGGCCGCCATGCGTTGGGCCTTCTGGAACGCCTTGATATAGAGGGATTGTCGCTGCTGCAATTCCTCCGGGGTCCAGGAATTCACAAACACCTGGGGACAAACGGTGAAACCAGCCGGCGACGCGCTCAGCGCCTCAGACAAAAAGTTTGCAGAAGACGGTTGCCGCTGGAAGGACAAAGGCGAATGCATGCGCCGCATAATCCTATATGATCGGTAGGATTCAAGGATAATTCGCGGGCGGCTTGTCCGGGCGGGGTTCACGGCGCGGGGAAAACCCATTAACTCTATGGGATTATATAGACTCAAGTCGCTTGGACCAAATAACTTACACAAGTTTTTAGTTGATCGCAGGCCAAGCCTGGCGTTGTGTGCGGCAAGGCGTTTTTTTTTTGTGCGCCCTTAGCTTAATTAATCTTGGAGGGGGGAAAAAATGATGATGACGATGGAACGACAGATGATGCCCGGGATGATGTCGGGCATGACCATGAACCCACCCATGCCGGCCGCCCCGGGAATGAACATGATGGTCATTCCTCGTTGCACGATGCAGATGGAGATGTGCGACGGCGGCATGAAGATGACGTGCGCCTGTGAAGACACGATGTCGGCCAGCATGCTGCAAAACCTTTGCACGATGATGAAGGGCAGCATGGTCACCTGCTGCATGATGATGAACGGCATGATGATGATGACCTGCAACATGACGATGGGCATGTGCCGCTTCGAAATGACCCGCGACGGCGTCACGATGATGTGCACCAGCGGAGATCCCGAGTGTTGCAAGATGATTCAGGCCTGCTGCCAGGCCATGATGGCCATGATGCAGAGCGGTTGCACCTGCTGCCTTTGCATGAACAACGCGCCGGTCTGCTGCAGCTGCTAACGGGTTGCCCTAAGCATTCAGAGCCTTTCAAAGGCGCGCTGTTCCTCAGGCGCAGGCCGGTTCACGGACCAATGACCCTGCCTGCGCCGGGCGTATAAAGAGAGGCTGGCGCCGGTGAAAGCCTGGCTTGCACCCCTGCTACTGGTCGTTGCCTTGGGTCAAGTCAGTGGAGACCGGAGTCAGGTTGCCGAAAAGGCCACCGGTCCCCTGGTTGATGCCGGCGTTGAAAAAGAGCGCATTGGCGGGTCCCGACGTCTGCGCGGGCTGTCCCGCGCCAAAGGCAATGGCCCAGAGACCAGGGAGCACGATCACGTTATTATTCTGATCCAGGAGTTTTCCCTCAAAACGGCCGGTAACCGCATCAAACGCCAGAATCTCGCCACTCCCGAACTGGCCGACGATGAGCGTGTGACTGAAGCTTCCAAAATCGGTGGGAGCGAGCGCGAGACCCCACGGCGCATTGAACCAGGGGCCGTACTGCAAGCGCATCAGGAGACGTCCTTCCGGGGAGAACACATCCACAATGCCGAGTCCGGCACCAAATGCCACGAAGTTCTTCGCCTGATTTTGTTGCGCGAAAGCCACGTAGAGGTTGTTCCCGATGTTTTGCACGTTGAACGGTACGAACCCCCTCGGGAGAAAGTCATCATCGAATGCACGCCTACCGAGTTCCACCGGATTGAAGTTCGTGTCGTATACCGCGATCCTCCCTTGCCGAATATCGGCAACGTACAGATATCGGTCGCCACCGATTTGGGCGATGGTCGCGCCTGTAAACACCGACCGGCTCGAAGCGGGAACTTTCTGCACGGCCATCGTATTCGGATTCAGTCCCGGGTTCCATCCCGAGATTGTCCCGGTCAAGGAGACGAAGAGGAAGACGGCCGGCTGATTCGGACCAACGGCAAAATCACTGCTGCCGTTAAAGACTATACCCGTCGGACTACCGTTGGGAATGGTGACCACCAAGGAGAGTATCGTTCCTGCTCCGTTATAGAGCGTGGAAACGCCGGTGGCCCGGTCGGCAACCCACCAGGGGCTCGTGGTGCCTCTCGCGATGCCCCAGGGATCTATAAGGTGCGGGTCGTTAGGAACATTCGCCGGCACCCCTGTCCTATCTCCGCCGGCAACCAGGTTTGTCTGTATGTAGTGCTGACCAAACGAAACCGCCGGCCAGATCAGAACGCACGCCGAAACGAGGGTAAAAACGTGACGCCGCAAAAACTCCAGATGGAGTTTGCTGATGTTATTCATGGGGGTCCTCCTTTTCTGTTGCAATAGGAGCGCCGATACCCGGCGCTCCTCCTGCAGCGGTGAAGAACCCGGTTTAGCTGCAAGATAGGTCGGTTTTCGAAGTCGACCAGCGAAAACGACCCAGACGAAATCCGCGCCTAGCCCTTATTTGGACGCCGTCCGGTCAATGCCGCCGAAGCAGAGGTATTTCACCTCGACGAATTCATCCATGCCGTAATGCGAACCTTCCCGCCCGAGTCCGGACTGCTTGACGCCTCCGAAGGGGGCGACCTCGGTTGAAATCATGCCGGTGTTGATGCCCACCATGCCGCTTTCCAGCCCTTCAGCGACTCGCCAGATCCGGCCGACGTCACGGCTATAGAAATAGCTGGCAAGGCCGAATTCACTGTTATTAGCCAGATGAATGACCTCTTCGTCGGTTCCGAAGCGAAAGAGCGGCGCTAGGGGACCGAACGTTTCTTCCCGGGCAACCTTTGCGTCGGCGGGCACATCGGCCAGCACCGTCGGTTCAAAAAACGTCTGCCCAAGCGAATGGCGGTGACCGCCGGTCAACACGCGGCCACCCTTCGCGACCGCATCGGCAATGTGCTCCTCGACTTTCGCGACCGCGGCCTGGTTGATCAGCGGCCCCTGCAGAACGCCCGGCTCAAAGCCGTTGCCGACTTTCAATTCCTTGGTGGCTTCGACCAGTTTCTCTGCAAAGGCGTCATAAACGCCGGCTTGCACGTAAATGCGATTCACGCATACGCAAGTCTGACCGGCGTTACGGTATTTGGAAGCGATCGCCCCCTCAACGGCTGCATCCAGATCGGCATCGTCGAAAACGATGAACGGGGCGTTGCCGCCCAGTTCGAGCGAAAGCTTTTTGATCGTCCCGGCGCACTGTTTCATGAGTAGGCGCCCGACGGCGGTCGATCCCGTGAAGGTCAATTTGCGCACCTCGGGGTTGGAGGTCATTTCACCGCCGATTTCCTTTGGGTCACCGGTAACGACGTTGAAGACCCCGGCCGGGATGCCCGCGCGTTCGGCCAGTACCGCAAGGGCCAGGGCCGAAAACGGGGTCGCCTCGGCCGGTTTTGCCACCATCGTACATCCGGACGCCAGGGCCGGCCCGGCTTTCCGGGTGATCATCGCCGCAGGAAAATTCCAGGGCGTGATGGCCGCGCAAACCCCGATCGGCTCTTTGATGACCACGACCCGGCGATCGGTCCAGGGCGATGGGATGGTGTCGCCGTAAACCCGTTTGGCTTCCTCGGCGAACCATTCGATAAAACTGGCGGCGTAGGCGATTTCCCCTTTGGATTCGGCCAGAGGTTTGCCCTGTTCGGCCGTCATCAGCTTGGACAAGTCATCGACGTTGGCCATCATCAAGTCGTGCCACCTGCGCAGTAAAACGCTGCGTTCTTTAGCCGTCTTGTGGCGCCAGCCGTTCCAGGCGTCGTAGGCGGCCTCGATCGCGCGCCGGGTCTCGGCCGCACCCATTTTCGGCACCACTCCCAAAACGCCACCGGTAGCGGGATTATTGACATCAAACGTTGCGCCGTTGTCCGCATCGCACCAACGCCCTCCGATATAGGCCTGCTGTCGAAAAAGACCGGCATCTTGCAAAGAGAAAGTCGTCATAGGCTGCGGTTTGTTGATAGGGGCTTTGTCGCAAAGAGTTTCGAATCGAAACCAGACATTCGGCTCGCCGCGACCGTCGCGAATGTCAAATAGAATGTTCGTGCTGGCCTGGTGTCGTGATTGCAGCGTGGGACGCGATTTAATTCAAAAGGCGCTCTGCCTTACCGTTTTCTCCGCAGAATACGTCATGTACGCCGAACGGGCCGGCCGGGAACCGGATCCGTTTGCCGGGTTGAGGCCCGCAAATCGGTTTTTCCGATTGACGAAGATGGTAATTTTCTGGATTTCGCTTTAGGAGTGAAACGAAACCTTTAGATCGGCTAAGCATTCAACGACATGGCCACGACTGATACAATCGGCGTCGCGTTCCTGGGGGTTGGGCGGATGGGCGAAACCCACCTTAGAAACATCGCGGGCTTGCACGGGGTACGCGTTCTCGCCGTGGCGGACCCCAGGCCGGAGGCGGCCGAGCGGGGTAGAGCCCTGGCTAACGCCGAAGCGGCCCTGACCGATGTCGGCCAGGCGATCACCTATCCGGGTGTAGACGCGGTCATTATCGTTACGCCGACGGAAACTCACGCCCGACTCATCGAGGCCGCCGCCAGGGCGGGCAAAGCGGTTTTCAGCGAAAAGCCGATTGCCCTTGATCTGGGTGAGACGTCGCGCGTCGTGCGCCTGGTGCAAGAGCGCGGGGCCGCCGTCCAGATCGGATTCATGCGCCGGTTTGATCCCGGTTATGCCAGGGCGAAAGCCAGGATCGGGGCCGGTGACTTGGGCAGGCTTGAAACCTTCCGGGCCCTCAGTCGCGACACTTACCCGCCCAGCCTCGAATTTCTGCGCGGCAGCGGCGGCCTGTTTCTGGACATGGCCGTGCATGATCTTGATCTCGCCCGGTTTCTGGTGGGGGAAGTCGAGGAAGTGCAGGCCTGGGGCGCGGTGCTCATCGACGATCGATTCGCCCAGGCCAACGATGCCGACACGGCGGTCACGCTGCTTCGCTTTCAAAACGGCGTGTTGGGAGTGACCGAAACGTCACGACGTTCGAACTGGGGCTACGATATTCGTACGGAGGTCGCCGGTTCGCTCGGGAAGGTGGTCATCGAGGCGCCCCAGAAAACGCCGCTCCGGTTCGCCCGGGATTTCTCATCCTCATACGACCACTTTGAAAACTTTCCGGACCGGTTTGAGCACGCGTACCGGTCACAGTTGCAGAGTTTTTTCCAGGACCTGCAAGTTGGCCGCAAACCGTCGCCCGGACCTGAGGACGCTCTCGAAACGCTTCGGCTGGCGGTGGCGGTTACGAAGAGCTGGAGAGAGCAAAGGCCGGTTAAGGTGGCGGAAATCCAGACATGAACGCTCCGCTGACCATCGTGACAGGTTGCACCGCAGGCTGGGGTCGAGGTCTGCGGCCAGGGAATGAGCCTGCCTTGGGACGGCACCGCCGTCGAGCCTAACCTGGCAAAGGAGCCTATGAGTGCGGAGACGAGGCGGCGAGCTATCCTGGAGTTCCTGGCCTCGCAAGGCAACGTCAAGGTCGACGCGCTCTCGAAACATTTTGAGGTCAGCGAGGTGACGATCCGCAAGGACCTGACCGAACTGGAAGAGCAGGGCCTTCTGCAGCGCACCTACGGCGGAGCGGTGTTTTCGCATCGCAGCCGGTTCAATGCCCCGCTGCTGGAAAAGCTGCACGTGCAGGGCGACCAAAAACGGGCCATTGCGCAGGCGGCGGTGCAATACATTGAGGAAGGCGACTGCATTATCCTGGACGCGGGCAGCACGACGCTTGCCATGGCGCAACTCCTGGCGTCGAAGCCGTTGGTCTCGAAATTCCGGTCGCTTTTTATCATTACGACGTCGGTTCCGGCTGCCCTTGAACTCTCCAGAGGCGGGCATCAGATTTTGTTAGCCGGCGGCCAGGTGCGCAACCATAGCCTGGCGCTGATCGGACCGACGACGGTGCGAGTTTTGGCCGATCATCACGCCGACCGTGCGTTTCTCGGCACGTCGGGCATCACGTTGTCGCACGGGTACAGCACACCGAATCCGTTGGATGCGGAGGTTAAGCAGGCGATGATCCGGTCCTCCACAAAATCGTACGTCCTGGCGGATGCCTCGAAGTTCGGCCACGCCAGCCTGGCCAGGTTCGCCCGGTTGGAGGATATCGATCTGACCATTACGGATGCCGAGGTCTCGCCGACTTTCGTGGAGGCATTTGCCAAGCGGGAATTACCTTTGGAGCTGGCGGAGGTGCCGCGGGACGTCGAAGAACAAGCGAGCATCGGCAACCCCGTTCCGGGACCGGCCGGTTTAAACAGGCCCGAGCCGTCTTAGTCCCGGCAGGGCGACGGCTAGAATGCCCTTCCGGGGCTTGCGTCCCGTCAGA
>JAFAUY010000054.1 GCA_019243005.1 Verrucomicrobiota bacterium
CGTGAGGCATTGCCCGGAGTAGGCCACGCAGAGCGCACCGTGGACAAAAACTTCCACCGGCACCCCGGCCGCCTGGAACCGTTGGAGTTCGCGCAACGAAAGCTCCCGTGCGAGTACCGCGCGCCGGATGCCCAGCTGCTTAACCAATTCAAGACCTTCCGGTGAGGTGATGGTCATCTGCGTGGACGCATGCACCTCCAGGCCGGGCGCGACTTCCTGCGCCAGGCGAGCGAGCCCGAGGTCCTGCACGATGATGGCGTCCACCCCGGCTCCGGCCAGCAAACGTAACTGCGTTTCCGCGTCGTGCAGTTCGTTTGTGAAAATCAGGGTATTGAAGGTCACGAAGCCGCGCACACCGTGGCGGTGCAGGAACGCCAGGAGTTCAGGCAGATCTTCTTCGGTAAAATTCTGCGCGCGCAGGCGCGCGTTAAAACGCGTCAGGCCGAAGTAAACCGCGTCCGCCCCGTTCACGACCGCTGCCCGGGCGCACTCCCAATCACCTGCCGGGCTTAACAGTTCAGGGCGCTGCAACATCGCGTGAAAGTTATTCACCGCGGCGGCTAAGGCAACCCCGTCACACCGCGGGCACGGCAAGAGGGCGGGCATAGCGTTTCTTTTACCCGATACCCGCCACTCGACGCCCGGTACCTGCCAGCCTTCTTCATTTGTGGCCTTCTTTCACTTGTGGCATTTGTGGCATTTCACTC
Source organism: Verrucomicrobiota bacterium (assembly GCA_019243005.1). Classification (GTDB taxonomy): domain Bacteria; phylum Verrucomicrobiota; class Verrucomicrobiia; order Chthoniobacterales; family JAFAMB01; genus JAFBAP01. The sequence goes on from JAFAUY010000054.1 coordinate 708, forward strand.
GTGCGCGCTCGCTTCACCGCTACGCTCCTTTACATCATCCTGGCTCCGCCCATCACCTTATTTTTCCTGGGATTGGGTTCTTGGTGGGCGCTCCTGTTCCAGTTCGGTTCCCACCTCGTTCTCGTCCTGAACACCCTATTGCCGAAGTGGCAGGGATTCGGCCCGGTCTACACGCACTTTACGCCCCGGGGTGCCGAAGTCTGGATCACCCTCGACGATGGACCGGACCTGAGGACAACGCCAGAGATTTTGAAGATGTTAGACCGGCATGCCGCTCGAGCCACGTTTTTCCTGGTTGGCGAGAAGGTGCGGCGCCATCCGGAATTGGTGCACCAGATCCTTGCCGCCGGCCATCAGATCGGCAACCATACCGAAACGCACCCGCAATTCAGTTTTTGGCGATTCGGACCGTCTGCCTTGAAAAAAGAGCTGATTGGTTTTGAGGAGGCATGCGTCGTTGCGGGCCTGCCATGCCCGGCGCTGTTCCGGGCGCCGGTGGGGATGAAAAACCCATTTCTCCATCCACACCTGATTGCCCGGGGCTTGGTGTTGGTGGCGTGGAGCATCCGCGCGTTTGACACTCGCCATCGAAACGTTTCCTTGACCGTGCGCTGTCTCGCCGGCGCAGTTCGTCCCGGGGCCATTCTTTTACTCCATGAAGGCTTGGTGGAGACCGTGACCGCCCTGGATCGGCTGCTGGTTTGGCTGTCGGAACAGGGCTACCGCACCGTACTTCCCTCCCTTGATCAACTTCGGACCAAGCCGCTAGCGCCGCACGAGACCGCCCGCTTCCTCGAGCGTTGATTCTTTTTGCGCCCCTCCCTTGAACCGGGGCGCCGCTGGTCCAAACTCTCTTATGCAAACGTTTTACGCGGATCTCGCGACCGCCCTGGAAGAAAGGCTCGCGGTGATCGCCGACCAGACCCTGCGAACCCAGCAGCCGGAACTGCAGATCCAAAAATTGCAGGCGGTATCCTCCCGGATCGATACTCTGAAGGCCCAGTTGCCGGCGGACGCCGATCCCCTGTTGAGGCACTACCTGGACCGCATGAGCCTGAGCAAGGCCCTCGAGTTCATCCGCGAGCGTCACCTTGCCTCGCGCCGGTAGTTCCTGACGACACGTATGCGGATTGCGGTCCTGGCTGATATCCACGGAAACCTCCCGGCGTTGCTGGCTGTGCTGGACGACCTTGCCACGGTCGCGCCCGACCTCGTGATTGCGGCCGGCGATTTTCAAAACCGGGGCCCGCAGCCACGCGAAGTCACGGACCTGCTTTTCTCGCGCGGGTGGCCGATGCTGAGAGGGAACCACGAGGATTACGTCTTACACCAGAGCGCGGGCATGGAAGTCACCGACCTTGCCGACCATTATAACTGGCTCCCGGCCCGCTGGACCGCGAGCGTTACCCGCTGCCGCCTCGACGCGATTCGCTCGCTGCCGATTGCCCTCACCCTGGAAGGCCCGAACGGCGACTCGGTCGTGGTCGCACATGGGTCGCCCCGGTCCAACGCCGAGGGCTTTTTCCCGTCGACTTCGGATCGGGCCGCACGCGAGATGTTCGGTGAGCCGCCGCCCGCCGTACTCTGCTGCGGCCATACCCATTTCCCCCTGATACGCCAGGTGGACTCAACCCTTCTTTTTAATGTCGGCTCGGTCGGCTTTCCCTTCGACGGTGACCAGCGTGCGGCCTACGGTGTCCTCAGTTTTCACGACGGCAAATGGCTCGCCGAGCTTCGGCGCGTGCCGTACCCTGTCGATGAGGTGATCGAAATTTTTCGCAGAAACGGCTTTTACCAAAGCGTTGGCCCGCTGGGCTACGTCATCCGGCGGGAACTCGAGAGCGCCCGGCCGCACCTCACCGCTTTTTACCAGCTTTTCGGCCCCTTGCTTCGGAACAGGCGACTCTCCATTTTTGAGGCCGTCGACGCCTACCTGGAAATGTCGCAGACGGCGATCGAGGAAGAATACCTGAAGATGCGCCGGAAACGGGTCTGAGCGTCTATGGCAGAACTTCTCGTTCTTGGATCGGCGGCGGGCTATCCTTGCCCGCGGACGGGACACGCTTCCTACCTGCTGACTGCCGGCGGCCGTCAGATCCTGGTGGATGCGGGCGAGCCTTGCAGCCGCAGGCTCGCCGAGCACAACCTTTATCCGAGTACCCTCGACGCCGTTTTCCTTACCCACGGGCATGCCGATCATACGGGCGGATTACCGATGCTGCTGCAAACGGCCATCATCCTTGAGCGTGCCAAACCGCTGACGCTCGTCATGCCGGAGGAATTAATCCAGCCGTTAGTGCAATGGCTGGAGGCAACCTACGCCGGTCCGTCCGTATCCACGTTTCCGATGCGGTTTGTGGCTTGGGAGCAGCAGCCGGTTTTCGAAGGGTTCGGCTTGAGGGTCATGGCCGAGCCTACCCGGCACCTTGAATACCTTCGCAAAAAGAGCGCCCTCCCGCTGCACGCTTTCAGCCTTCGTATCGCCGTCGAAGGCGTGGACCTCGTTTTTTCCGGCGACCTCGGCGGACCCGAGGATCTGGATAACCAATTGACGGTTCCGGTTGAGCTGCTGGTGTGCGAACTGGCTCACTTCGAACCGAAGCACCTGTTCGAATACCTGGCCCGTAAACCGCGAATCAGGCGCCTTGTACTCACCCATCTGGCCGCTCGCTTCCTGGACCGGGAAGGGGAACTGGTCGCCCGCGCCCAGCATCTGCTTCCGCGCACGCTGACGGTCGTGGCGGAAGATGGGCTGCGTCTGCGGGTATAGCGCGCGCCGCCTCGGCCGCCGAACCCGGTGCGCCGTGTGTCCCGGCCGGGCCCGCTGGCCTTCGTCCACCGGCGCGGCTTGGCCGAGGGTAGCAGACTTGGGATAAGGCTGGGATATCTCAGGTACGACATCGGGCCCGCCTCTTAATGAACCGAGACCAAAACATTGACATCCCACCGCGGCCGAGGCACGCTCGCGCCCATGCCGGGGAAACCCTACCAATCGAAGCTCAACCCGTATCTCCAGGAGATTCACCGGCTCCGCAGCCAGGCGCCGCCTGTTTCCTACCAGGAAATCGCCCGGCTCTTGCGTGAGAAACACGGAATCGTCGTCAGTCCTAACGGGATCTTTTCCTTCGTCAAAGCCCGGTCCAGAAGGCGGGCCGTCTACACCATTTCCCCGGAATTTATCGCCAACGCGCCGGCTCCCCCCGAGTCCCGGCCCAAGGTCGAACAACCGGAGCCGGTCCGGCCCAACGAATCGCTGAGCAAACCTTTCTTTGAACCTCCCACGCCGAAGCCCCGCCGAAAACCCAAGTATCACCTGAGCGAGGATTTCTGAGCTAAACTTCCATGAGCACGAAAAAGAAAAAACCCGAGGAAGAAAATGGAACGCCCGCCGCGGGCATACGCCACCGCATCGTCGCCCCGATTCAGGTTCGGGGTAATATCGGCAAGTCGACCGAGGCGATCGCGCGCGGCGAATGGATGCGCGCCCGCGGCATCGAGTGGCAAGGGTTCGATTTGGACCAGGATAATCGTACCTTGAGCGACGTCTTCCCCGAAGAGGTTAAACGCGTGGATCTTTCCGCTGAACCGCAGTCCGACCTCATTCGTATCCTGCGCGCCGGGACCCAGGCCAGGGTGACCACCATCGACCCGCGGGCCCATTTACAGTCGCTCATCCTGGAGACGCTAAAAATGCTGAGGTTTCCGGAACTGGCCGCCGGTGAGGGGTGCCGCCTGACGGTGCTCCTATTTCCCATCGATGAACTCAGCGACATGGACGACATCGATCGTACCGTGGCCGAACTGGGCGGTTCGGTCGATTGGGTTATCGTCCGCAACCCCCTGCTGCAGCGCCGGACACGGATGTTTGACGGATCGGAACTCGAAGCCGAATTGCTGCGCCTGGGTGCGGCCACGCTGACTTTACCCGCCCTCTTGTCCGACACGCGGACCTACCTTCGCTCCAAGGAGGTCAAACTCGGCCGGGCCATCAGTCCGGCTGAGGCGCTCAAGAACCCTGAGATCGACCTGCACATCACCCACCGCATGGTGCTCGAAGACTGGCTTCGGAAACTGTTCCGGCAGTACGATCTCATCGCCGGTCACTTCTTGCCGAGTGACGAAGCCGGACGGATTGCGGCGCCGGACCCGGAGGAAGTTCACACCGTGGCGAGCCGTCCGCAAAAGCGGGGCGCCAGGGTCAACCTCGCGAACATCGAGTAAGGCGAACGATGACGCCGGTCGCTCTGCCGCCGCAAACGGCACCGAATCGGGCTTTAGCCTCTCCTGCCAATGGCTGACGCCGTTCCACCTGACTACTGGCAAGCCGTCATCGCCGCATTGCCGCCCGAGAAGCGGGACGCGGCCTGGCGTTTCTACGCTGAGCACGGGTTGGACGTGGCGCACGAAGCGCGCGACACCCTTTCGGGCCTTCTGCTCTTATTGGAGGCGAACGGATTGTTTATGGAACGATGCGCCCGGACTTTGCAGGAAAGCGGCACGGCCTCGACGCGCCTCTCGGAGCTGAGCACGGGCCTGGCGAGAGTGGCGGATCGGCTTGAGCGGCTCGATCAAAATTTCCGGATCCAAGCGTTGCCCGTTTCCAGGCAAATTGCGGCGCCGGGCAGTTCCCGGGATTCCGCCGCGCCAAATGCCGATGGCCGAAAACCTGCCGCGGAGGCCGAGAAGCATCGACGGAAAACGGGGTGGGTTGGAAGGATCCTGGCGGTGGTACTTGTGGCCAGCGTCGGGCTGGGTGCCGGCGCCTTCGGCTTTTTGGGAGGACGTCTCTGGGCGAAACACCGGGTGCAGCAGGTCCGGAACCGTTACGGGGCGGTCGCACCGTTGATCGAAGACCTGCACGCGCAGGGGGGCTCGATTCGAGCCACCCGGTTCACGCAAGCGAAAGGCGGTTTGCCGGCCTGGATTATCGTTGTGAGCCCGGGAGAGCATCGCAGGGTCGTGAACGCTGTGATTGAGGGCAACGGTACCGGCGTTATCACGATCACCCCCTGAGGTGCTACTCTACCTGAAGACCAGCTAAGGGCACGCAACGGACCGTCGACGTGCGTAGGTCAGACGTGGAGATGGTGACGTGCAAAACCTTCTACGAGTTGTTGGCGGGCGGTTCTGAGCGAGTGCATTGTCTAATCGAGCTTGAGCATCCGGCCGCCATTGATGCGCGGCTTTGCTGGCTGCAGGCGACCGCCCGCGCCTGCGAACTCCTGCACCGGATGCCGAACCTGGGCGAACTGCGGCTGATCACCGAAGCGCAGGCACGGGCGCTCACAAAAGCCATCACCCGTCAGCGCCGGCCCCGGTCACGGGTCGCCGGAGGCGATAAATCCGGAGGGCGTCGGCCAAAAACGAAAAGAATCGTGCCCGCCGGCGGTCATGCGCTGGAATCCCGGCTTGCCACCGTTTTGGAGTCGGCTGCAGAGGCGCGGGCGATCAGCCGGAAACTCCAGTTGAAGAATGCGGAAGTTCGCCGTACCAGCCAGCGACTTCGCCGGGCCTTGCGCGATGCCTGGTATGTTTCCGAATCGCTGCGCCATCTCCGCGCCAAGGCGCCGCACCCGGTGACCCAGTAACCCAGGCAACGCGGAAAGCAATCCGTGATTGCGCGGGTGGCACGTCGCGCCGTCGGACGGTCCCCCGGCCACCCGCGCCGCCCAGTTGGCTTCTCAGATCCTGTGGTTCGCAGCGTGATGCCGCTCCAGGTCGGTCTTGGCGGCGTCAACGGCGCCGTCAACCGTTTTCGCCTGCTTGCCGGTCGAACCGCCGACGTTACACTCGTGACAATCCCAGGTTCCCCACATCACTCCATCCTCAGTCCCCTCAACGTGGATGGTGTAGCGTACGCCCTCCTTCGTGTAATCCAATTTTTGCATTTCTTTCGTTGTCATAGCGCACACCTCTTCAGGTTGAACGCTTAAAACTCGGACCGAGTGGGGTCCAGGGCAACTGCGTTTAGAAAGTGCGTGAGAGGCAAGGGACAATTCATGGCCAAATCTCCCGGCTCTCACACACTTTCTGAGGTGTAACTTGCCCGCATGCGTTCGTTTCTTACGGTTTGTGCGTTCTGGTTCGGCGGCATGCTGGCCGGTGTGGC
>JAFAUY010000171.1 GCA_019243005.1 Verrucomicrobiota bacterium
CGACCTTAAGGAAGTGGATGAGGTCATCACGGTGAGCAATGAAAACGCCTTTGTCATGGCCCGGCGCCTGGCCAAGGAGGAAGGCATCCTTGCGGGCATCAGTTCCGGTGCGAACGTGCATGCAGCCATCGAGGTGGCGAAACGACCGGAAAACCGCGGTAAATTTATCGTGACCGTCGCCTGTTCTACGGGCGAACGCTACCTCAGCACTGCGCTGGCTGACGAAGCGCGGGCAGAGGTCGGCGGTTAACTTAGAAGCGTGCGTTGTAACCCATGACCAGTCGCCCTGTTGTTGAACCTGCGCCTTCCTCGTTTGATCCCGTCGTTTTCTGGTCGTTGCACCGGACGAAGATCATCTACGGGTCAGTGGCGGTTGCGCTGCTGCTGGTGATTGTCGGAACGGTTATCGGCTACCGGGCGGTCCAGACGCAAAAGGCCGACGCGGCATTCGCCGCGGCTGAGAGCAGCGGCGACTGGCAGTCCGTGATCAGCCAGTATCCCGGATCGACGGCGTCCGGCAACGCGTACTTGCGGCTCGCCGCCAAATTGGCTGCAGACGGCAAGTACTCCGAATCGGACAACGCCTACCAATCTTTTCTACGCGACAACCACGATCATCCCCTGCTCGTGAACGGCTACATGGGGCTGGCGCAAAATGCCGAGAACGAAAAAAGCCCGGACCGGGCGTTCCAGGGTTATGCCCAGGTGGTCAGGCAATTCGGCACCTCATACCTGGCGCCGCTGGCGCTTTTTCATCAGGCCCGTTTGAGCCGGGATAAAGGTCAGTTGAAGGAAGCGCGCGAACTTTACGAGAAGGTGGTTCAGAACTATCCAGGCAGTTTCGTTACGCCGCTGGCGAGCCAGGAGGCGAGCGAGCTCACCGAAAAATTGAACCCGCCGGCACCGGCACCGACGCCGGACCAGACCGCAGCATCGCCGGCCGCCGGCGCGTCGGCGCCCCCCGCGAGTGCATCACCTGCGGCGAGCCTGGCGCCGCAGCCGTAGACGCCGTCGGTTTCCGGGGTGGCGGGGCGCGGGCGCAGCGGGCGGGCATCGGTCGGCCTGGGCCGCCCTCGTCACGGTTCTCGTGCCGTTGCCCGGCGCGCTTCGAACTCCATCCTGCGCTCCTCGAAATCGATCAACTCAAAATAGGTCTGCACCCCGGAATTTTCCGAACCGCCGACCTGCCGCAACAATTGGCTGAAGCGTTCCCGTTTTTCCGGGCTGTCCGGCGCTTTGGCGATCATGGCCTGGTTCCAGGCCTCGATTTCAGAGGGTGTATGCATTACGCCCTTCATGCGCAGCCAGGCCAGCACCTGGTCATCGGAACCCAGGTGGCTGACCGCGGCTTCGAGCTCGTCGCCATCGACGCCCAGGAACGCAAGGAGATGACGATCAAAGCCGGACGTTTTGTAATTATACCCCAGCAGCAGCCCTTGGAGGTGCAGGCGCGCTTTATCGATAAGCCGGGGCAGGTGAACGTAGCCGCCGAGTTTTGCGTAGGGGCTGCGGGGATAAATTCTCGAACTCATGCTTATGCGGGTGCGAGTGAAAAATCGGTCCCGGGATCGGTGCGTTCACCTTGGCGGCTGGGCTGTTTACTGGGCGCAGCCAGATCGCCCTGCGCCACCTCGGCGTTGCCGATGGACAGTTCGCCGAAAAATTCGCCGCCGTCGACGGCGAACCCGCGGGCGAAAACCGTGCCCGTGAGACGCCCGTCTTTCCGCACCATGACCGTGCCCTCGGAGATGATGCGGGCCGACACGATGCCTTCGACGTCAACCGTGTCGGCACGAATGGGGCGCACGAACTCGACCTCCGCCTTACGGTCGATGGTGACTAACTTGGCTTCAATTGCGCCGCTGACCTTACCCTTGAGTTTGACCTTTACCTCGCCGCTGCAGATCAGGCTTCCGCGCAGGAGTCCCTGGATCTCAGCCGAATCGCACATGACCCGATTGCTGTTCAGGTCGCCCTTGTTCGTGATGAACACGTGGCCCCGGGTGCGGATAGACCGGCTGAAGTTTCCGACGATTTTATAATCCTGCAGATCGATGTAGGCACCACACTGGGGACAGATAGTCGAGGTGGCGCCTTTTGGAACTTCGCGTTTTCCCGTGCACTCAAAACAATGGGCGATGACGGTCCGCTGGCCGCCTAGAACGCCCTCCAGTTTCTGAAGGATCGAAACCGGCTTGGGAGCTTCCGCGTGCGGTGCTCCCGTCCTCGGGCTTTTGCCGATCTGGATGTAGCCGGTGCACTTGCGGCAATAAGTCGACTTAGCAAGGCTGGGCTCTAGCTGAATGTTACCGCAGTGAGGACATTGAACTTCGATCCGTCCTTTCGCAGCCACTCAGAACTCCTTAGCGGGGAGCACCAGCGCCAACGCCAGCGCCGACTTTCGGCGGCTCTTCCTTGGCGGCTTCCTTCGCGGGAATGGCTCCGTGGCCGGCCAGGTCTTTGAGCGCACTCTTGTTCGGGGTAACCTCCGATTTACCGACGAAGGTGGCGCCTTCCTCGATGATGAGGCGGGCGGCTTTCAGGTCGCCGATCAACTGGGAACGGGAACGAAGCTCACAACGCTCCTGAACGGTAATGTTGCCGTGCACCTTGCCCATCACGATCACTGATTTTGCCTTCACCTCCCCGTGGACGTCCCCGTGCTCGCCAACCGTAAGAACCCCGTCGCTAGACGAAATCTCGCCCTCGATGCGGCCATCAAATGTGAACTCGTTCGCAAACTTGATGGACCCTTTGATCTCGACATCGTTTGCCAGGTGATTCTTGGAGTGTGCAATATCTGCCATAACGGATTGTTGTTGGGTTACAGTTGGGACCTCCACGGCCTCCGGAGGCACAGGTTCTCCGGGTCCAGGGCCTTCAACTGAGGTCGGTTGGTCGGGCTTTTGGGGGATGAACTTCCGGAGCACGAGCGCAACTATGTCGGGGTGAAATAGAATGTCAACGATATCTCCCCGCCTGCTCGCAATTAGTTGCGTTGCGCAAAGGGTTACCCGGCGACGGCGGCCGCCAATTCATCGGCCGGGTACGTCCAGATCTCGCTCAGCGTCGGGTGATAATGCGGTATGACGGCCAGCTGCACGGCGGTGGCCCGGAAGTACATCGCAACCATAATCTCGTGAATGAGCTCGGACGCTTCCGGCCCGACCACGGCGCCTCCGAGGATTTCACCGGTATGCGCGTGGCACAAGAGCTTGACGAACCCTTCCGATTCGCCGCGTACGAGCGCCTTGCCGTGGTCCGCAAACGGGTAGGTGGCCGTCCGGACAGGCACACCCTGGGCGGCGGCGGCCTTTTCGGTCAAACCGGCGTACGCCACTTGCGGTTCGGAGAACATGACGAACAGCTGCAGCCGGTAATCGATCGCGTGCAGCGGCTCGTTGCGGAGCAACCGGGCGGCGTTCTGCGCGGCCAGCACACCCTGTTCGATCGCGACGTGCACGATGTCGAAAGTCCCCGTCACGTCTCCCGCGGCGAAAATGTGAGGTTGGGAGGTCTGCATCGTCGTTTTTACCCGGACGGCGCCATGGCGGGTCTGATCAACGGAAGCATTCGCGAGTCCCAGGCCGGTCACCGCCGGGGTGCGGCCGAGCGCGTAGAGGATTTCTTCGCCCTCGGCGGTGTGCGTCCGGCCGTTAGATTCGAACCGCACTTGCCGCGGCGGGCCGGGAATCACCTCCAGAAGCCGGGTGCCGCAGAAGACTTCCATGCCGCGCTGGCGATAGGCGTGGACCAGCGCAGCGGCCACATCGGCATCGGCCTCTTTCAAGACCTGAGGGCTGCGCTGGATAATGGTGACCTTGCTGCCGAGCGCTTCGTAGTAGTGCGCAAATTCGAGCGCGATGGCGCCCCCGCCAAGCACGATAACCGATGAGGGCATGTGCCCGGAGTCCAAAACGGAATCGCTGGTCAGAAAACCGGCTTCGGCCAGGCCCGGCAGGTCAATCGCCTCGATCACCGATCCGGTCGAAATCAGGAAGGTACTCGCAAAAACCCGGCTCGTTTCCGAGACCGGTTCACCGGCCGGGTCAAGGTGTTGTACCTCGACACGGTTGGCATCCAGAAAACGGGCCCGCCCGCGCAGGAGCTTAAACCGGCCGGAGCCAAGCTGATGCGCGCGGTACCCGGCGAACTCACCGACCAGCCGGCGTTTACGGGCGAGGATTTCACCCGGCTCAAACCCGATCTTGCCGGTGCGCAGCCCATACTCCTGTGCCCGCCGCAACGTCATAAACCGGTTGGCCGATTCGATGAAGGTCTTACTTGGCATGCAACCGCGCAGGATACAGAGACCGCCCACTTCCTTGCCGCCCTCGATGCAACAGGCTTTCAGTCCGAGCCGCCCGGCAGCCGCGGCGGCCGCGTACCCGGCGCTCCCGCCACCGATGACGGCGAAGTCGTAGGTTTCCATACGCATCAACTTAGCGCGGATTGCAACCGCTGGCCAGATTACCGGCTGGGCTGAGAGTTGTTTGCCTATTTAGGGCTTGCAAAAGGCCGGAACCCCAAGATATTGGGGTGCACCTAATCAAGACCCTCAACCGCTGCCTGGTTCCGCACTTGCATAGTACGGTTTTCCGGGCTATTTTTGTCTTCCTAACGCGGTGGTTGCGGGCCTGTTTCTCGGGCCTGCCTTGAATATGTCTGATATTTCGAATTACGGCGCGGCACAGATTGATAAACTTGAAGGGTTAGAGGCGGTCCGGAAACGCCCAGGGATGTACATCGGCGACCCAGACGAACGAGGGTTGCATCACTGCGTTTTTGAAGTTCTGGACAACTCGATCGATGAGCACCTGGCAGGGTTCTGCAGCCGCATCGACGTGACCATCCACATCGACGGGTCCGTTTCGATCCGGGATAATGGGCGGGGCATTCCGGTGGAAATGCACCCGAAGTTCCACATGCCCGCGATCGAACTGGTGCTGACCAATCTGCATGCCGGGGGCAAGTTCGGCCAGGGCGCCTATAAATTCTCCGGCGGCCTGCACGGCGTCGGCGCCAAGTGCGTCAACGCGCTCTCGGAATGGTTCAAGGCCGAGGTCACGCGGGAGGGCAAGGTTTATCACATCGCTTTTTCCCGGGGTAAGACGACCCGCAAACTGGAGGTCATCGGCGAGGTTCAGAACAAGCGGATCAGCGGCACTCTGGTTACGTTCCTGCCCGATCCGACGATTTTCACCATCACGACTGAGTTCAAGTTCGAGATCCTGGCCAACCGCATGCGGGAACTCGCCTTCCTGAATCGTGGCCTGGAGATCGTGCTGATAGACGAGCGTACGGAACCGATCCGCAAAGAGTCGTTCTGTTACAAGGACGGCATCCGGCAGTACGTCAAAGCTCTCGGCGAGACCAAGCAACTCATTCACCCCGATCCGATCGTCATCAGCGGGATGCGCGAACTGCCGGTCGATGATCAGATCGAACTTAGTTACGTCGACGTGGTGCTCCAGTATACGGACGCCTATTCCGAACAAATCCAATGCTTTGCCAATTCCATTCCGAACGCGGACGGCGGCATGCACCTGGAAGGGTTCAAGACGGGTTTGACCAGTGCGATCAAGAATTACGCGCGCGCCAACAACCTCCTGAAGGACAAAGATCCGGACCTGACGGGCGACGATTTGCGTGAAGGACTGGTTTGCGTGCTCAGCGTGAAGCTGACCAACCCGCGTTTCAGCTCGCAGACCAAAGGCAAGCTCGTCAACAACGAGGTCAAGCCGGCGGTTCAATCGGTGACGTATGAGGGTCTGAGCCGGTTTTGTGAAGAAAACCCGGGCGTTGCCAAAAAGATCATCGAGAAATGCCTGATGGCGGCCCGGGCGCGTGAGGCGGCTCGGAAAGCGCGCGAGGCGGTGCGCAAGACGGCGCTGACCGGCGGCGGTCTGCCGGGCAAGCTGGCCGACTGCTCCGAGCGTGACCCGGCCAGGACGGAGCTTTACATCGTCGAAGGAGATTCCGCCGGCGGTTCAGCCAAACAAGGACGCGATCGCCGGTTTCAAGCCATTCTGCCGATCCGGGGCAAGCTGCTCAACGTGGAGAAAGCAAGGCTGGACAAAGTCCTGCAGAACCAGGAAATCCAGACGATGATCACCGCGATCGGTACCGGCATCGGTGACGGCGACGCGGAGGGGTCCTTTAACCTGGCCAGGCTGCGTTACGGCCGCATCATCATCATGACCGATGCGGACGTGGACGGGTCGCACATTCGGACCTTGTTGCTGACGTTCTTCTACCGGCAGATGCCTGAATTGGTCCGGCGCGGCCATATTTATATCGCCCAACCGCCCTTGTACCAGATCAAACGGAAGAAGCGCGAGGAGTACGTCGACGACGATTCGCAGCTGAACAAGATCCTGATTTCCCTCGGGGCCGAGGAGGTGCGCCTGCGGAACCTCAGCGACCGAAGAGAGTTCTCGCGGGAACAACTGATCGAGATTCTCGAACGGCTGGAAAAGCTCGCCAGGTTGAGCGAGGCCGTCCGCAAACACGGTGGTGATTTTGAGGATTACCTGCGGCATCGCGATCCGGTCACGGGTGACTTGCCGCAATACATGGTCAAAGTCCGCGAAGGCAACAGCGAGTACGTCCGCTACTTTCATGACGAATCGGCCCTGAAGGAATTTTCGAATCAGAACCGTGACCTTAATTTGTACGAGGCGGACATCGCCCCGGAACTGGATGGCGAGGAGGCGCCGGTGGTTGACGGCGCCGCGGGCGCGCCGGCCACGGGCGAAGCCAACGGGCAGTTGGCTTCCCGTAACGGGCAGGCCGGCGACAACGGCTCGCTCTCCCCTCACCTGCGGCGACGTGCTCGCCGGGTGGAGCTGCATGAATCGAATGCGGTTCTGAAGATCATCCACGAACTGGACGGTCGCGGCTTGCGGATCGAGCATTACTCGGCCAGTGATCAACCGATTTTCGAATTGATCGAAGGCGAGGACGACCGCACCACCGTCACCCCGCTCTTCTCCATCCCGCAGATCCTGAGCACCGTGAAGGAGATCGGCCGTCGCGGGGTGCAGATCAAGCGGTTCAAAGGGTTGGGTGAGATGAACGCGAAAGAACTTTTCGCGACCACGATGGACCCTGCCCACCGGAAGCTGCTGCGGGTCGATCTGAACGAGAACAATGCGGTCGAGGCCGACAAGATGTTCACCATTCTGATGGGCGACGTCGTCGAGCCGCGCCGAGCTTTTATCGAGGATAACGCGCTGAACGTGCGTAACCTCGACGTGTGATCAAAATCAATGCCTTTACATCCTAGCGAAAAGGTCGAGCCGGTAAACGTGGCCGAGGAGATGTCGAAGTCGTTCCTCGACTACTCGATGTCGGTCATCATCTCACGGGCGTTACCTGATGCCCGTGACGGCCTGAAACCTTCCCAGCGGCGCATCCTGTACGCCATGAACGATCTTGGGGTGCTCCCGAATCGAAAGCACATCAAATGCGCCAAGATCGTCGGTGAAACGATGGGTAATTACCATCCGCACGGCGACATGGCCATTTATCCGACCCTGGTGCACATGGCCCAGGTGTGGGCCATGCGTGAGACCCTGGTTGAGGGTCAGGGCAATTTCGGTTCCATGGACGGCGACCCGCCGGCGTCGATGCGGTATACCGAAGCCCGCCTGACCCACCTCGGCTCCGTCCTCATGGAGGACATGGACAAGGATACCGTCGATTTCGTACCCAATTACGATGAAACCAGCCAGGAACCGGTGGTATTTCCGGCCGCGTTTCCGAACCTTCTCGTAAACGGCGGCACCGGCATCGCGGTAGGGATGGCCACCAACATCCCGCCGCATAACCTGAGCGAGGTGGTTGAGGGCGTCTGCGCGCTGATCGATAACCCGGACCTCACGGTTGACGAACTGCTGCAGCACGTCAAAGGCCCCGATTTCCCCACGGGCTGCACGATTCATGGGACGGCCGGCATCCGGCAGTACGCCGAACTGGGTCGCGGCAGCCTTAAAGTGCGCGGTAAAGCGGTGATCGAAGAGACCCCAAGCGGCCGTGAACAGATCCTGATCACCGAGATCCCCTTCAACGTCAACCGGGCGGAACTGATCAAACGCATTGCCGCCCTGATCCAGGAGAAGGTGATTACTGACATCAGCGACGTCCGCGACCTTTCCGATGAGCACACCCGCATCGAACTGGAACTGAAGCGGGACGCAAACGCCCGGGTCGTCCTGAACAACCTGTACAAGTTCACGCCGATGGAGAGTTCCTTCGCCGTGAACATGCTGGCCATCGATCACGGGCGCCCGAAGCTGCTGTCGTTGAAGGAAGCGCTGCAGTGTTACGTGGAGCACCGGCGCGACGTGATCCTGCGACGTACCCGTTACCTGCTCAGGCAGGCGGAACAACGCGCTGAAACCCTTGAGGGTTACCTTATCGCGCTTGCTCACCTCGATGATTTTATTGAGATCATCCGGAGTTCGGCCAGCCGGGAGGAAGCGAAGGTAAGGTTGCTGGCTTACGAGTTCAGCCGGCCGCAAATCGAACAAATCGGCGTCCGCCTCCGGAGTGAAGCTCGCCTGGTCGACGGCAGGTACCTTTTCAGCCCGTTGCAGGCCGATCAAATCCTTGAATTGCGCCTTTACCAACTGACGGGGCTCGAGCGCGAAAAGATCATCGCCGAGTACGGCGATCTTCTGGCCAGGATTGATGATCTGCTCGATATCCTGCAGCGGGCCGACCGGGTGATGACCATCATCAAGGACGAACTGCGCAGGATCCAGCACAAGTACGGTTCTGAACGCGTAACGCAGATCATCCCTGATGAAGGCGAGATTGCGATTGAAGACCTTATCGCCAACGAGGGTTGCATCATCACCATCACGCACGACGGG
>JAFAUY010000238.1 GCA_019243005.1 Verrucomicrobiota bacterium
TCGATGTTGAAACACCGGTCGCCCAGCTCACGACCGGTCAGGAGCAAATGATCCAGATCGCGACCGCCGTCGGCACCAACGCCCGCGTCATTATCTTTGACGAGCCCACCAGTTCGTTGTCGGTGAACGAAAGCGAACAGCTCTTCAGCCTTATCCAGCGGCTGAAGGAGCGCAATGTGGCGATGATCTACGTCTCGCACCGCATGGACGAGATTTTCCGCCTGTGCGATACGATCACGGTTCTGCGGGACGGCAAACACGTGGCAAGTCAGCCGGCGGCCAGCATCACCCGCGAAGGTTTGATTCGCCAGATGGTCGGACGTGAAGTCCTGGCGAAACGGCCCAAGCACCTGGACCTCGAGCCCGGGGAGGAAGTTCTGCGGTTGGAAAATTTGAGTTCGATTGGCAAGTTCGAGAACGTTTCCTTCAGCGTTCATCGCGGCGAGGTTGTCGGCATGGCCGGCCTGGTCGGCGCGGGACGCTCGGAGACGGCAAAGGCAATCTTCGGGCTGGACCCGCGCGCGACCGGTCACGTCTACATTAAAGGTCAGGAAATGCCCTTGGGCAACGTGAGCGAGGCCATGCGCCGCCGGATCGGTTTCCTGCCGGAAGACCGCAAACGCGAGGGGCTCGTCCTCGGGATGAACATCGCGGACAACATTTCGTTGCCGCACATCGACTACTTCAGCAAAGGCGGCTTTATCGATTCGCGCCGGGAATTGGTCGAAGTCGAAAAGCTCTCGAAGCGGCTGCGGGTCAAAGCACCGTCAGTCGAATCCATCACGGCCGGACTGAGCGGCGGAAACCAGCAAAAGGTGGCCCTGGCGAAATGGTTGACGCGCGCCTGCGACCTGTTGATGGTGGACGAACCGACCCGTGGCGTCGACGTGGGAGCCAAGGCCGAAATCTACCAGTTGCTGGATGAGATAGCCTGCCAGGGCGTAGCCGTCCTGATGATCTCCTCCGAGCTGCCTGAATTGCTCAACCTGAGCCGGCGCATCATCGTATTGCGGGAAGGGTTTAAGACCGGCGAACTCAACTACGACGAGTTTTCACAGGAAAAACTGCTCCACCTCATGGCATAGAGTTCAGGGTTCGGCGTTCAGAGCCGTCGCCGTAACAGGTTAAGGGCGTACTGGCTCACCATCTGTTTGAAGGTTGGGCGGTCTGAAGGGAAAAAATGCTTTTCAACCCGCGTTTTCCCGCCCTTCTCAGCGAGGCCGATAAAGACGGTTCCCACCGGCTTTGCCTCGGTACCGCCCCCGGGGCCGGCGATGCCAGTCGTTGACAGGCCGAAATCGGCGTTTGCCCGGGTTCGCACCCCTTCTGCCATCGCGGCCGCCACTTCCTCGCTTACTGCTCCCACGGTCTCGAGCAGATGGCGCGGTACGCTCAAGGTGCTCTCCTTGGCGGCGTTGGAATAAGTGACGTGCCCTTCCAACAACACGGCGCTCGCCCCTGGCACGTTGGTTAACCGGTCGGCCAGGTGCCCGCCGGTGCAGGATTCCGCCGTCGCCAGCGATGCACGGCATTCCGTTAATCGCTGCACAACGACCTCCTCGAGCTCCTTGGCCTCCGTCGTCACGATGTAATCGCCAAGTTTTTCTCTCGCCAGGCGGTCGGCCTCCGCCAGCGTCTTCGCGCCGCCGATCAGGCGCAAATCAACTTCGCCGACGCGGGCGCAGTAACCGACTTCAATGCCGGGCAAAGCCTCAAGGTCTTTTCCAACCATTTCCTCAAGGTAAGATTCGCCCAACCCGCTCGTCCGGTAGACGATCGCCTGCAGGTCCGTTTCAGCCGTCAAACCGCGAAGGAGAGGGACAACTTTCGCCTCGAACATCGGCCTGAGCTCCCTTGGAGGTCCCGGGAGCAGGAACATGTACGGCAGTTGCTCGGTCGCCGGCACGTACAAACCCGGGGCGGTACCGAAATCGTTGTCTAACACCGTCGCACCGCGCGGCACGTAGGCCTGGCGGGAGATCCGCTCGGACATTCGGAGTCCGCGCCGGTCGAAACGGGCCCGGATTTTTTCGAAGATCGGCTCGACGTACTCAAGAGGCCGGTTCGTGAGTTCAGCCACGATGTCGCGCGTCACATCGTCAGAAGTCGGACCGAGGCCGCCCGTGATCAACAGCGCGTCTGATCGAGAAGCGGCTTCCAGAATCGCATCCCGAATGGCGTACCCGTCGGGCACCGTTGTCTGGCGCTGAATCCGTAAGCCCAGGGAAAACAGCTGCTGGCCCAGGTAACTCAGGTGCGTGTTCAGGACACTGCCGAACAAGAGTTCAGTGCCCGTGTTAAGCAGCTCGAGCCTCGAGATCCGTTTCATTAATTACTTGGGGTCAAGCAGCCGGATCCAGGCAGCCATCTGCTGATGCAGTTCGTTGTCGTCCTCGCCTTCGAAAATATAAAGCAGGTTGGCCAGCATCCGCATGAGCACCAGGCGAGGGGAAGCCGTCTGCAAATGAACCGATTCGAGCGTAAGACTCTGGCGGGCCAGGATCTCAGCACAATCCCGCGGAGTCAACATGCGTCCCTCGTGGAACGGATCAAACAACACGCTGCCCAGCCGTACGACAAAATGGCCCGGTAAGTTGATTCCTTCCACCGTCACCGCTGCACGGCGAGCGACGGCGATGTAAAGGACGGACAGGGAGATGGGAATCCCGACGCGTGAATCGATCACGCACGGGAGCAAAGAGTTCTTTACGTTATAGTAGTCGTCTGAATTCCCATGAAAACCCAGTTCACGACTCATCAAATGAGTGAGGATCTGCGTTTGCTGCAGGTCCGAAGCTCCGGCCGGCATCCGTTCCCGGAGCGTGCGCGCCCAATTGCTGAGCAGGGCATTGTAATGACTGATTTCGACTCCCGGCAGGAAAACCTGGGCCAGCAGCCAGCATGCTTCTTCGAGTTCCTCCTGGGTCCGGATCCCGCGGCAAATCACCTCGAGCCGCTGCTTCGCTTCGCGACTCTCGATTTCGCCCAGCACGTCGCGGATGTGAAACGTGACTTCCTCGTCGTCAAGATTGAGCAGGTCGCGAAGGTCAGCGATTGTGTCGGCTCCGCCCTGGGCGAGTTGGTTTTTGGTGAGCAGCACCGTTTCCGGATCGTCATCCTTCAAAAGGCGGATAATGGCCTGGCGATGTTTAAGCATGGCGCTGGGGAACAATGAAATCGTTCAAGCGTTCAGGTTCATTCGAGGGGCATCGCTCCAAAGGCTTTCAAGGGCGTAAAAGCGTCGCTTGTCCGAATGGAATATATGCACCAGAACGTCGCTATAATCGATCACAATCCATTGGCTCAGCGGCGAGCCTTCCGAGGATAACGGTGAAATATTTGCTTCCGTGTGCAACCCTTCCCGGATTCCGGAACTGATGGCCTTGAGGTGCGGCTCGGAGGTACCCGAGCAAATCACAAAGAAATCGGTAAAGGTGGAAATCTCCCGCAAGTCGAGCACCACAATTTCCTCGGCCTTTTTGTCTTCGGCAAGTCTGACGCAGAGTTGGACTAGCTCCTTAGCTTCGATGCTCTTCTCCTCGGTATAATTTTACGGCCTGCAGATAGCGAAGCACGCGCTCCGGAACCAGATACGTGATCGGCAAATCGTTGGCAACCCTGTTTCTAATCTCGGTCGCCGAGATGTCGATCCGCCGTGGGATGACCGGATAAGGCCCGGCGTCGGCCCAGTCGGCCCGCGACAGCACGACGAACCGGACCCTGTTCTTGAGCTCGTCGATCCGGTGCCATTTCGGCAGGCTCGGGACGTGATCCTCCCCGATCAGCCAGAAAAGGTCAGCCCCGGGAAACGCTTGGCGGTAAATGTCCACCGTGTCGATGCTGTAAGAAGGACCGGTGCGTTCGATTTCCACGTCGTCCGCGGCGAAGTGCGTTTCGCCTTCAATCGCCAGTTTCACCATCTCAAAACGATGCTGGCCGGGGGTAAGCGCCTGGCCGGTCTTGAAAGGCGATTGCGCTGCGGGAATGAACACCAGCCGGTCAAGCCCGAGTTGTTCAACCGTCTGGCGGGCTAAGATAAGGTGGCCGTGGTGGATGGGATCAAAGGTACCGCCGTAAAGCCCAATCTTCATTGCAGACTATCCGGAGGTTCGTATCATGCGGCCGAACGTATGAAAGCTGCAAGCGTTGGTCAACTGCTGTTGGTGGGAGTTCCGGGTCCCGAATTGGAAGTCGCCACCGCACGATTGTTCCGGGCCATTCAACCGGGCGGCTACATCCTTTTCGGACGGAATCTCCGCACCCCCAAACAACTGCGCAAGTTGACCGACGACCTGCGCGACCTCTCCCACGAGGAGCCGGTCATCACCATTGACCAGGAGGGGGGACGCGTTTCCCGGCTCCGGCTGATCGGTAACGAGCCGCCCAACGCGCAACAGCTGCGTGAAAAAGGCGACGTCGGCCTTGTCCGGCAGCATGGGACCCTCACCGGCCAGTTGCTCCGGCTTTTCGGATTCAATCTCGATCTCTGTCCGGTTCTGGACCTTTCATTCGACGATGAAGCCGACAATTCCTTGCGCGGACGCTGTTACGGCCGGACGGTCGAGCAAGTCGTCGAACTGGCGGGTGCATTCGATGAGGCTTTACGGGTAACCGGCATGCTCTCCTGCGGCAAACACTTCCCCGGCTACGCCGCGGCAGGCCTCGATCCGCACCACGAATTACCGAAAATCAACCGGACGCGATCCGAACTCGAACGTGCGGAGCTGGCCGTATTCCGCGCGTTCAGCCACCGGGTGTCGAGCATAATGGTTTGTCACGCCTGGTACCCCGCTTTCGATGCCAGCCGTCTCCCGGCTTCCTTGTCCCGGAACGTGGTCACCGGCTTACTGCGGGGCGAACTCGGCTTTGGCGGCCTCGTCATGACCGACGACCTCGACATGGGTGCAGTTTTGAACGAAGTGACGTTCGAAGACGCGATCCGGAATGCCATCTACGCCGGCAACGATTTGGCCATGATTTGCCATCGCGTGACGCTGGCAGCTGGCGCAGTGGCCGTATTGGATCGACTCGACCCGAGACGGCTGGAACGGGCCCTGGAAGCCGTCGAACGGTTCCGTACGCAGCTGGCGCCGCCAACGGCCTTCTCGGAACAGGCCTTCGAAGATCTGGATGAACGCGTTTGGAAATTACGGGTGGCAGTGCTAGGTGCGGAGCGGGCCGCGGAACGCAGTTTGGAAGACGGCAAACGCTCACCCGTCGAGACTTATTAGAAGCGGCCATCTGGAATTTGCGATGGTCTATTCTAGATTTCCAATCTGATGCTCCCATCGATCGAACAGCTCCTCGTCCTGCAGGACCGTGACCAAAAGCTCAAAGCGTTCCGGGCCGAACTGAATGCCCTGCCGCTTCAAAAACAGCGCATAGAACATGCGCTGGCCGCGAGTTCGTCTGCATTGGAACAAGCAAAGCAGCGCGCTCGGGAGGTCGAACTCCAGCGTAAGAAGCTTGAGCTTACGGTGCAGAGCCGCCAGGAACAGGTCGCCCGCTACAAGTCGCAGCAAATGCAGACGCGCAAAAACGAGGAGTTTCAGGCGCTCAGTAACGAGATCGCACGGGCTGAAACGGAAATCATCGGGCTGGAAGATCAGGAGATCGAATTTATGGAGGAGGCCGAGTTGCTCCAGGGCACGATCCGGGAAGCTGAGAAAGCGTTTCAGGGAGCCAAAACCCAGAGCGAGGAACAACTGGCTG
Source organism: Verrucomicrobiota bacterium (assembly GCA_019243005.1). Lineage (GTDB taxonomy): Bacteria > Verrucomicrobiota > Verrucomicrobiia > Chthoniobacterales > JAFAMB01 > JAFBAP01. Next base: position 5,713 of record JAFAUY010000238.1, read on the forward strand.
CCCTCAAAACCAAGGAAGATACCCTCCGGTTGCGTATCGCAGAAATCGAAGCGGAGCGGGTCGAGCTGGCCAAAGCGGTCGACCAGAATTTGCTTTTTCAGTACAACCGGCTTTTCACCAGTAAGGGAGGCGATGCGGTCGTGCCGATCGAACACCAGGTCTGCACCGGGTGCCACATGAAAAACACCCCAACCGTCGCGCATCGCGCCAAGAGCGGCCGTGAAGTGGTTACCTGCGAACAATGCGGCCGTATCCTCTACTGGCAGGGCGACTAGCCCGCAAGAACCACGCAAAAGCGGAAGCGACGACGAGCACATTCTTGTGCGGGCTAGAAAGCTCTTAAACAGACGGTACGCGTCTATTTAAGAGCCTGTAGCCTGCATCGCCCGCCAATCCCTGCGGGATGATCGAGGGATTGGCGGGCGATGCAGGCTAGCGTTTCATCCCGCCGAAGATTGATCCCATGATTCCGCGGGCGATTTCGCGACCGGCAGTGGTACCCATCGATCTGACCATGCTCTTGGCGAACGCCTCGATCACCGTGTCAGACCGGTGGGTCCGCTGGCCGGTCAGACCGCCAACCATCCCGTCGACCACCTGTTCCAGGATGCTCGGACCGACTGGACCGGCCGGAGGAGCAGCGCTTGCCGCTTGCATTCGCTCCTGGTCTTCCGTTGTTTTGACGGCTGCATTGGTCAGCTTCTCGTAGGCGGACTCCCGGTCGATCACCTGATCGTAGATTCCCGCCACGAGCGAGTCGCGCATCAACGCCTGGCGCTGGTCCGGCGTGATCGGTCCGATCTGGCCCCGGGGCGGCGCGATCAGTGCCCGTTGCACGATCGCCGGTTGCCCTTGCTCATCCAGCAAAGAAACCAGCGCTTCACCAATGCCGAGTTCCGGAAGCGCCTTGACCGCGTCCAGCTTGGGGTTACTCCGAAGGGTTTCGGCCGCAGCCTGGATCGCTTTCTGGTCTTTGGGGGTGAACCCGCGGAGGGCGTGCTGGAACCGGTTGCCGAGCTGGCCGAGCACGTTGTCCGGGATGTCACGCGGGTTTTGGCTCGCGAAGTACACGCCGACGCCCTTGGACCGGATCAAACGGACGACCTGCTCGATCCGCTGAAGCAAAGTGCCCGGGATATCAGCGAAGATGAGGTGCGCTTCATCAAAGAAAAGAACCAGCCTCGGTTTCGGCAGGTCGCCGACTTCGGGCAATCGCTCGTAGAGGTCTGATAACAACCAAAGCAGCAGCGCCGAGTAGACTTTGGGGGTGCCGATCAGGCGGTTGGCCGCCAGCAGGTTAACCAGGCCGCGACCCTGAGCGTCCGTCTGCAGCAAATCCTCCAGGTTCAGAGCCGGCTCGCCAAACAGACGGTCTGCACCTTCGGTTTCCAACGCCACCAAGGCCCGTTGGATCGCGCCCACACTGGCTAAGGAGATATTCCCGTATCGAGGCGAAAACTCCTTGGCGTGCTCGCCCAGATGCTGAATGACGGCCCGGAGATCCTTCAAGTCGAGCAGGAGTAATCCGTTTTCATCGGCGACGCGGAAGGCGATGGTGAGAACCCCGGCTTGTACTTCGTTGAGCTGGAGCAGCCGCGCCAGGAGCAAGGGGCCCAATTCGGTCATGGTCGTACGCACCGGGTGACCCCATTCGCCGAATACGTCCCAGAATGTCACCGGATAACCGGCCGGCTGCCAATCGGACCGGGCCAGCTGCTCAACCCGTTTCTGTATCGTCTGATTTTGACCCCCCGGCTGGCTGATCCCGCTCAGATCACCTTTGACGTCGGCCAGGAAGACGGGGACACCCAGGGCCGAAAAGTTCTCGGCCAGCATCTGCAGGGTCACGGTCTTGCCCGTGCCGGTCGCACCCGTGATCAGCCCGTGGCGATTGGCCATCTGGGGAAGGAGGAATAATTCGGTTTCACCTTTGGCTACGAAGATCGAGGGCATGAACGCAGCATTCAGGAGCCGAGGGCCGGAATCCAGGACAAGTTTAAGGATGCGTGAGCTTTACCCGCACTTGGGTGCCGCGTGCCCTTTCCCAGCGTCCCGACGGGACGCCTGAATCATCAGCGGACGACCCGAAATGCCTGGAGGACCATCTCGTAGCTGAAATCGATCAGTGGATCGCGCCGTTTTACCTCAGCCAGCGCGGTACGGTACACGAAGTCGCGCAGGTCACGAAGGTACCGGCTGACCCGGCACTCGGTCCAGCCCCACACCTTTGCAATCTCGCGCTGAGAAACACCTTCACAATAAATCAGGCGCAACATCACCGACTGTTCAGGTGAACAGGACCCCAAGGCTCGGGCAACCGCTTCCCGAATCAAGGCCAGCTGGGCCGGGTCGGTGCCCGGTTGCGCGTCATCAGCGGCGACTTGATTTTCCAGGTCGACCAGTTGCTCCTCGATCATACGGGAGCGCATGCGTTCTCGGCGTTTGGCGTCGATAAAACGGTTATGCGCAACCCTTGCCAGCCACGTAGAAAGGGTTGCTTCCGCCCCGTAGCGGAGCAGCAGCGAGCGTTGTCCGCCTTTGCCCGCGACGCATTCGCAAAAGATCTCGGAGGAAATCTCTTCGGCCTCCTCGTCCGAGGCGCCGCTCTTGCGGAGGAAGGCGCGTAGAAATCCGGTGCAAAGTTGCGAAAGCTGCGCCAACGCATCCTGATTCCCGGCAAGGCAGGCCTGGACGAAGCCGAAATTAAATCCGGATGAAACCGATGAAGTGCCCGCCGCGTACATGGAAAGGGCTTAAATCACAGGGCGGGTGGATGTCGAGACTCAGGGCAACGCTAAATTCTATTGTTCTACGACGGTTATAGTACGTACAAAGAAGGCGCCCTTACTGGTACTCGTTGCTCCTTATGACCGCGGCCAGATAACGCACGGCTATCGGGTTATCTGCCACCGACCGGAGGATGCGGCCCCTTTGTCCGCCCGCCAGCCTGCCTCCCGCCAATTGTTCGATCTCCACCCGTTCTCTGCGCGTCAGATCTCCCGATGAGCGCACGGCAATCCCATGAGCATCAATGAATGCGAAGGCGTACCTAAAAAGGTTATCGGTGTCGGTCATGTGCATTGCATGAACTTCCGAGAGTCGGCCAAAGGTAGCCCGCACCTCATAAATAAAAGACGGCATGAGACCGCCGAATTTATCCGGCCGGTCAATGCCGCATTGGATTGGAAAAAGTGCCGAAGATCACGCGGTAAGCCCCCTCCGGCTAGGTGTGTGCAACCCCATCGCCGCTGGCCTGCAGAGGGAAACGGGACTTGGGGAGCATCCCGCATGCCTTGCGCCGTACCACCGGCAGCAGGCTCCGGTGACTTCAGGCGGCCCGGGCCCTTGCGGGGCCGGACCTGGTCCAAGCTGGTCTCGTGTTTAACTTCCCGTTGCATGGCTGGTGAGGCCCGCTCTGGCAAGCCGCCGGCCTTAACCGCCGGTACTTGACGTTCGTATCATTACCAGATAGACGCCGGGGTATCGAAACATTGCGCCGTTCAAGGGGGGCCGGGAACGCACAAAACCTCGGCTCGCACGTGCGCACCCACCAAGCGGCGCCGAACTCCGGTCGCGTAATTTGCTATTATCGTTTAGGCTTGGCGCTTTCTGAAGGTCCAGCAAAAATCGATTTGACAACCAAAAAAATTTTTTGTAGGCCTTGTCGCGCGATGGCAGGCTTGCGCCGATCATGCAGGGCTGTTCCAATTGCATCGATTCGATAACACGATCTCAGTCGAGCTTGAGGGATAATACCCGGCTTTGCCGGTAGGCGCATAACCCCGGCACACGATCGCCACATTCAAACCAAGACTCGATGCCTTACCATCGATGGCCTTATTATCAGTGCAAGAATTTTGGTAAATGCAGCAAAGCGGATAGCCGTGAGCTTATTGAACTGCCACTTGGAGCCGAGCCGCTTTGCCCTGGACCGAATTGTCGGCAACTGTTAACGCCCCTGAATGGGCACCACGAGGCGGCGGTCCCGCCTAAACCGGCAGAATCTGAAGAATCTGCAGAACCTGCCGCGCCACCTCCCAGCCATGGACGCGGTCTTGGCCTGCTGGTGGTCGTGATTTTGTTAGTCCTCGGGCTGATCGGTGGCGTCGTCTGGCTGGTATTTCCAAGCCGGCGACACCTTTCGGTGGAGATCTCCTACCCCGTCATCGGCCATGTCGGAGACATCCTCGATATTCCCATCAACGTCGATCCCGTAACCGTGGAGGACCTGACCCTGGCGGTAAAGGGAACCTTGCCGGCGGGTCTGGTTCTGGATAGCGCCAACCGCAGGCTTTACGGCAACGCGCAATCCCCGGGATCGTTTCCGATCGTCGTTCGGGCGGCTGCACCGGGTTTCAAGGATGCGTCGGCTTCAACGACCATCCTTATCGGCAGTAACCGGGCAACGCTAACCGCTCTGACCCTGCAAGTGCCCCCGCAAATTCACGGCCGCGTGGGGGAATGGCTGGAGGTGCCCCTGACGGTGGAACCCGCCGGCGTGGCCAACCCGGTGCTGACCGTCACCGGCGACCTGCCGGCTGGCGTAACCGTGGACGAGCGCACAAAGCGGCTGCAAGGTACCCCGCAATCTCCTGGTTCTTCCGAGGTGGTTATCAAGGCGAGCGCCCCGGGTTACCTCGCTACCCTGGCGGCAACCTCTCTGACGATCAGTCCGGCTGGGCCGTCCGCAGGCACCGGCACAGGCTTTATCCCCTCACTCCGGCTGACCGTCCCTCCTGAGATCGAGGGTCGCGTGGGGGAACGGCTGGAGGTGCCCCTGACGGTGGAACCGGCCGGCGTGACCAACCCGGTGCTGGTCGTTGAGGGTGACCTGCCCGCGGGGGTGACCCTCGATACGCGCGCAAAACGGCTGGGCGGCATCCCGCAAACGCCCGGTACCTCCGAGGTAACCATCAAAGCGAGCGCGCCCGGTTACACCGCCACTCTGGCTCCCGTTAAGCTCACCGTTGCAGCCGCGTCCTCCCCATCGGATCTGGTCGAGACCTACGATTTGGTGCTTGCGGGTTCGAACACGATCGGCGGCGTGGATGCAACCTCCCAGAAGGGACTGGCCCGAGATCTGGTAAACGAATTTTGCCGGAAACGATGGCCTAATGGCGCACTGGTCCAGCAGGAGCTCAAGGATGTGGGTAAAGACGAAAAAGACCGCGTAATCACCTACAAGCTGCCCACCGGCGAGTTACACCGGATCCTGATCCGGCCGCATGGCTCGCATCTCGCAACGGACGCCTTGCTGTCGACCGATCCGGGTGCGCAAGCCGACGTGGGAATGTCCTCCATCCCCTTGCCGGAGCTGCAGCAGGACTTCTATGAGTTCGTCATCGCCCTCGACGCTGTCGCCGTAATCGTTAATCCGGACAACCCGATCGTGGAGATGACGCTGGACGAGCTGAAGAACATCTTCGGGCCGAACCCGAGTATGACGCGTTGGGATGACGGCAACCCTATACGAACCTATGGGCGCGATACCAATGCAGGTATCACCGACTTTTTCCGTGCGTTCACCGGGATCGACAAGGCGTTGGAGAGCCAAAGGCGAGGCAAGGGTGGCCCGATTCCTTACACCGGCATTCCTGCGGGGCAATCCGGGCAAAATGGGTATGAGGACACATCCAAGGTTATTGAGAAGGTTGCCGCCGACCCCTACGGGATCGGCTACGTAGGGCATGCCGCTATTTTGCCGGCGAGCGTTAAAGTCATCGCGATTCGCCCGGCGCCGCGCTACTCCGCTTTCAGCCCGAACGCCAGGACGATCCGAACCATGGACTATTGCCTGGCGACAGAGCTCTATTTCTATTTACCGCACCGGGCGCGCCCGCTCGCCGCAGAATTCGTTCGTTTCTGCTTGACCGAGGATGGCCAGGCGGTTGTCGACGATGACGGATTCGTCGGTTTCAGGTCCGCCAATCTCCTTGCTCGTCCGGTTTTCGGCGATCGCGCCCCTCCGGCCCTGCGGAGCGCGGTCGCCAATTGTGACCGAATCGTTCTCAGTTTCCGTTTCCGGGCGGGTTCCTCCGACGTACTCGACGCGACCGGCAGCGAGAACTGGAAGATTCTGATCGAGTTTTTGCGCCTGCCGGATGTCGCCAACCGGCATCTGGTGATCGCCGGCTTTACGGACAGCAGTGACACCGTTGCGGCAAGTTATCAAACTTCCCGGGCGTGCGCAGCGGCGTTTGCCGCGCAGTTGGCCCGGGCCGGCGTCGGGAACCCGGTCGACAAAATCCTTGGCTTCGGGAAGGATTACCTTCTCTGCGACGACAAAGGGAACCCGAATTCGCGCGAAGCCCAAAAAAACCGGCGCGTGAACGTCTACCTCGCACGTTAAAGAGCGCGCAGTTGCGATTTGCGATCGGCGGTTTGCTGCCGATCTTCTCGCATGCCTTCGAAGAAGTCGCCCAAACCACCGGCTGGCGAGCGCATCTTTGCCGTCGTGGGCTCGGATGAAGGCCAGATGAAACGGCGGGCAAAAGCCCTGGCGGCGGAATTGACGCCGTCCGGAGCGGGAGAGTTTGGCGTCGAGGTGATCGACGGTTGCGTCGATCATGCGGATCAGGCGGTGCGCCGCGTCGCCGACGTGGTTCAAGCGATCCAGACGCTCCCGTTTTTCGGCTCGGAAAAGCTGGTCTGGTTGAAGGACGTCAATTTTGTGGCCGATACCGTTACCGGACGGGCGGCAGGCACATTGAAAGCGCTCGACGAGTTTAAGGAATTCCTGGAGAACGGCGGCGTGCCGCCCGGGGTCAAGTTGCTGGTGAGTGCCACGGAAGCCGATAAACGACGCTCCTTTTACAAGGCGCTCGCAAAACTCGCGCGCCTGGAGGTTTACGATAAAGTCGACACCTCAAAGGCCGGCTGGGAAGAGGACGCGCAGGCGTTGGCGATGCAGTTGGCCGGCCAGCTCGGCCTGCGGTTCCAGCCTGAAGCGCTCGAGCTGTTCGTCCTGCGGGCGGGCGCGGATTCCCGCCAGATCCAGAACGAACTCTCCAAGCTCGACCTCTATTTGGGGACGAACCGGCGGGAGATCAATGTAGGTGTGGTCCGCGACCTCGTGTCGAAGTCGGCGACCGGAGTGATCTGGGAGTTGTCGAATTCAATTCTCAAACGGGACCTGGCCGGCAGCCTGCACTTGCTCGATCAGCTGCTGTTTCAGGGTGAAACGGCCGTCACCATCCTGCTCGCCGCCATCGTTCCCACCGTTCGCAACCTGGTGGCGGTAAAAGCCCTGTTCGAGCAGTACAACGTAAGCTCGCCGCAGGCTGCCTATCATTTCAACGGCCTGCTTGGGCGTTTGCCGCCCGAAGCGATCGAGCATTTGCCGCGCAAAAAAGACGGCGGCATCAACGCTTACGGGCTGGGCCTGGCGGCCTGTGAGGCCCATCGTTTCAGCCTGACGGATGCGGTCAGCGCACTGGACGCGTGCCTGCAGGCCAACCTCCAGCTCGTCTCGAGCCAGCTGGAACCAAGGCTGGTGCTCAGCCAGCTGCTCGTGAAAATGCTCCAATAGAATGCCACAAGCGGAATGCCACAAATGACTGACCCCCGCGGGCCGCTCGTGGCATTTTATCCCCGCTTCCGCGCGGTTCGCCTGCTTTTGGCGCCCTTACTGCCACCGTATTTCACCGGTTTGCGTTTCGGTTCGATCCTGCTGATGCCCGTACCGTTTTTGAGTTCGAGGATTTGATCACGCAACAGGGCGGCACGCTCGTATTCCAGGTTAGCTGCGGCGACCTGCATTTCCTCTTCCAGTTCGCGCAAAACATCCGTCACGCTCAGATCGCCGCCGGCTTCCCGCACGAGGGATTCCTCCATGGCCCGGCCTTTCAGGATGGTGTGCAGACTTTCCTGCACCGCCCGTTTCACGCTGCTCGGCGTAATACCGTTCTCCTCGTTATACTGGATCTGGCGTTGCCGGCGGTATTCACTGACGGCGATGAGTCTCTGAATGCTTTCGGTCATGACGTCTGCAAACAACACGACTTCGCCATTCACGTGCCGAGCGGCTCGCCCCGCGGTCTGGATCAGGGAGGTCTCGCTCCGGAGAAATCCCTCTTTATCTGCGTCGAGGATACAAACCAGGCTGACCTCAGGCAGGTCAAGCCCCTCCCGCAGGAGGTTGATCCCGACCAGGGTGTCAAATTCCCCGGCCCGGAGCGCGCGCAGGATCTCCACCCGTTCGATGGCGTCGATCTCGCTGTGCAGGTAGCGTACCCTCAGGCCGACGTCGCGCAGGTAATCGGTCAAATCTTCGGCCGTGCGCTTGGTCAGGGTGGTAATCAGGACGCGTTCGCCAGCCTCGGCCCGTTTTCGACAGAGCTCGATGGTTTCGTCGATCTGACCCTTGAGCGGCCGTACGGTGATCTTAGGATCAAGCAAGCCCGTCGGCCGGATAATTTGCTGGACGATGAGGCGCGTGCCCGGGGTGTGGATCT
>JAFAUY010000282.1 GCA_019243005.1 Verrucomicrobiota bacterium
TCCCAGGGCGCCTCACCGCGCGAGCAGAGGTCGGTTAACTCCTGCTGTTCCTTGAACGTGTCCATGCACCAAAAACGATCGTATCGATAACCCATGAGGCGATCCTGGCTGATCAAGCGTTCGAACGGCGGTCCGACCAGGTCTTCCCCGTCTCCGATGTAATCAAAGATCTCCTGCCGGAAGGCAAAAAATCCACAGTTGACGAGCAGCCCCGATTCCCGCACCGGTTCGATCCGCTCGACCCGATCACCGTCGCCCATGCTGACGACGTGAAACGTCTGGGAAGGCGGCGCACACACGAAGGCAGCCACCTTTGCGCTGCGTTTAAACGTTTCGAGCATCTTCGGCAAAGGCATGTCCGTCAGCCCGTCCGAGTAGTTTGCGAGAAACATTTCGTCGTCACCCACGAGGTCGCGAACGCGCCGCAACCGCTGGCCGATCTTGGTGTGCAAACCCGTATCGACGAAGGTGATCCGCCAATCTTCGATGTCGCTGCGGAGCAGATCTACCTTGCGGCCGCCCTGCGACAGGACGAAATCGTTCGACACGGCTTCATCATAGCGCAGGAAGTAATCTTTGATCCGATCAGCCTTATACCCGAGGCAGAGAATGAAGTCCTTGTGACCGAAATGGGCATAGTACTTCATCACATGCCACAGGACGGGGCGGTAACCCAAGGGCACCAGGGGCTTGGGAATGTGGTCACCGAACTCACGGAGCCGCGTTCCCAATCCACCACAGAACAGCACAACTTTCATAAACGATTTTTGCTTTCGTAAGCGTTTACCCCGGTCTGGTCGGACATCCTCAGTCCAAAATCCGTGCCACCGGGATAGGCACGATGAACTTGGCATTCCATTGCCTGGCGTACGACAACTGCGCCACAATCTCGTCCTTCAAGTTCCACGGCAGGATCACGATGTAATCGGGCCGGCGCTCACCGATCCGCTCCACCGGGTGGATCGGAATGTGCGTGCCGGGGAGGAAGCGCCCGTGCTTGTACGGGTTCCGGTCGACCGTGAACTCGAGGAAGTCGGTGCGGATGCCGCAGTAGTTCAGAAGCGTGTTCCCCTTGCCGGGTGCGCCATAGCCCGCCACCCGCTTGCCCTCGCGCCGGAGCCGGATCAACAATTCCAGCAAGGCCCGTTTGGACTCCATCACCTGCTCGGCGAAGCTGGCGTAAGTTTCCATCCGGTCCAGGCCGGCGGCCAGTTCGCGGTTCCTCAGGTTCACGACCGCTGAGGTAACCGGTTTGGAGCCGTCTTCGGCGTGCCGGAGGTAAATGCGGATCGACCCGCCGTGCGTCGGAATCTCGTCGACGTCAAAGAGGACCAACCCGTGAGCCGCGAAGATCTTCTCCACCGTGATCAGGGAGAAGTAAGAGAAGTGTTCGTGGTAAATGGTATCGTACTGGTTTTCCTCCATGAGCCGCACCAGGTGCGGAAACTCAAGGGTCGCAACCCCGTCCGGTTTGAGCACGATCCGGATGCCGCCCACGAAGTCATTGAGGTCCGGTACCTGCGCGAGCACGTTGTTGCCGATGACCAGGTCCGCCGCTTGCCCGTTCGCCACCATGGCGCGGGCCGTCTGGCAGCCGAAGAACTTAACCAGGGTGGGCACCCCTTTTCGCTCGGCCACCTTGGCGACGTTGACCGCGGGTTCCACGCCCAGAACGGGTATGCCCTTGTCGACAAAGTATTGCAGGAGGTAACCATCGTTGCTGGCCAATTCCACCGCCAGGCTCTGCGCACCCAGGTTCAGGCGCTTCGAGATCATGTCCACATAATTGGACGCGTGCCTGAGCCAACTATCCGAGTACGAGGAAAAATAGGCGTACTCCGTGAAAATATGCTCCGGACTGACGTACTCCTCCAACTGGACGAGGAAGCAGCTCTCGCACACCTTGACGTGGAGCGGGTAAAACGGCTCCATCCGATTAAGTTGATCGGCCGTGAGATAACTCTCACACAAAGGCGACATTCCCAGGTCGACGAAAGTATGCCGGAGCGGCGCCTTGCAGAAGCGGCAGCGCGCCGTCGTCAAAGTGTTATCCATCTGTTCTGCGGTCAGCTCCGCTTCGTTTAATTCAATCACTGCACTCATATCAATTCAATTTCCGCCACACCGGTTTTACCGGCCTGCCGACA
>JAFAUY010000299.1 GCA_019243005.1 Verrucomicrobiota bacterium
GAACCCATCGCCCAACGGTTTCAGGTTCTTGCCGAAACCAGGAAACAAATAACCGATCACGATGCCGACCGCGACCGCCAGTAACACCTGAATGTAGAGGATTCGGTACCAGGGCTTTCGGGGAGACGTATTCGTCGTCATGGGGAAAAGCGAGCCTAAGGCCGGTTCACGTTTTCAGATCAGGTCGGCCGGTTGGGGGAAAAAGTTGCAGCCCGACCGGATCAACCATAATCGACGCCTCACGCCGGATGCAACCCCGATTACCGGTCGACAGGCGTGCACCGCACCGCGCCGGCGGCAGGTGCCGGGTGGCCGCCGTTCATGATCTTTGAACATAGTTTCGCCAACCGCCGTAATGGGAAATATCCGTTGCGTCGGAAACGGCCACCGCTTCGCAGAGAAAACCTTTGACCCCTCTGCCCGAAGCCAGATAGACGGTGCCGATGGCAAGGGGCGCCGGAACCCTGGCCACAAAGCGGCCAAAAGCCTCATCGGAAAGCCGGTAGACTTCAACTTCGATCGCAGTTCCGGCATCCGTGCGAATCAGACCCGGTTTGGGGGGCGTGGTTCCGGCGAGGGCATACAGACGGTAGCATGGCGCCGTACGAGTCTGTTCCACAAAATGCGCATCGAGCTCCTGGAGGTCCCGATGCAGGGGCAGACCGCGCAGGTGAGCCCCGGCCACCGCCAGTTCGATTCCTCCAGGCGTGCCACCCTCGGGAACAGGTTCGCCGAGCCACACCTTGCCGACCTGCCCGAGGGTCTCCTCCTGCCAAGCGGGCGCGAGCCAGGTGACCCCGAAAGGCAGGCCCTCTGACGTCCGGCCCCCAGGCACGGCCAACGCGCACAGATCGAGCAGATTAACGAAATTCGTGTAATACCCCAGTTGTGTGTTAAGCCCGATCGGATCGGCCAGCACCTCTTCAACGCGGTAGTGGCCCGGGGCGGTCGGCAACAGCATCACATCGAGGCCGTCCCAAATGGGCAGCGTCGTGCGCCGCAACGCGGCCAACCGGTCGAAGGCCGCAAATACATCCACCGCATTGTATTTTCGCTCGTTCCCCAAAACGGCGCGGGTGACCGGATGGATCGATTCCGGGCGGGTTTCAAAAAACGGCCGGATGGCCGCCACGCGCTCCGCCACCCACGGGCCGCCGTACAGCAATTCCGCAACTTCGCGGAACGGGGTAAAATCAATTTCGCTGACGTTCCATCCCAGGGCGCGCACCCGTTCAACCGCCGCCTCGAAGGCCGAGCGGTACGGTTTGTGGCCGAAAAACTCGGGTTGCGCAGGAATGCCTACCCGCGGGGGAAAGGAGGCCCAACCCGGCGGGCCTGGCCGCCGCCGCGAGTACGGGTCGCCGGGATCAAACCGGTCGATGACCGCGAAGACCGTCTCGGCCTCCGCCACCGTTCTGGTGAAGATCGAGACACAATCGAGTGAACGGCAGGCGGGCACCACGCCGGCGGTGGACACCCGGCCGCGGGTCGGTTTCAGACCCGTCAGTTCATTAAAACCCGCCGGGACGCGCCCGGAACCCGCCGTATCGGTGCCGAGCGCGAAAGCGCAAATGTCTGCGGCCACGGCCACGGCCGACCCGGAACTCGACCCCCCGCTGATCAGGGCGGGGTCAAACACCGAACGCGGTATGCCGTACGGCGAGCGCGTGCCCACCAGGCCGGCGGCAAATTGGTCAAGATTCGTTTTCCCGATCGGGATCGCCCCGGCGGCGAGCAGATCACGGACGCACCGGGCGGAAGCGCTGGGTTGGTAAGCGAAATCGGGACAGGCGGCCGTCGTCGGCAGCCCGGCGAAATCGATGTTGTCCTTGATGGCAAACGGGATTCCGTACAACGGCAGTTCCGGCGAAGCGCTCCGGAGACTCCGGGCGCACTCCGACGCTTGTTCCCGGGGTACGACGGAAATCCAGATCGCTTCCTCACTCCGCTCCGTGAGACGCCGGTAAACCTCGCTGATCACATCTTCAGGAGTGAATGCCTTGTTGCGGTAGCCTTCCAGCAACGCCGGAATCGCCAGTTTGATCATAAGATAAGTCGGCAGAAGACCGCCGGATGCATCCGGCGGTGGAATGCCGTTATAAGGTTGAGTTGATGAGTTGTCTGCATCGATTTCCTAGCCTGCACCCTGGGTGTCACTAAGTCTTGCCCGGGTACATGCCGGAGAGCGAGGGTTGCAGAAACCATGCCGGATGCGGCAACTGGAGGTTTGGGCCTGCCCGCGCCTGCAAGCGGCGTCGGCGCTGCGCGTGGTGCGAGCGCCTGTTCTTGGCCGGGTTGGTCGATTCTCGTCAGACGGCGGCCGCAACGGCAGACTTCACCCGGCGGGCACGGCGAACCACGGCGGGAAGAGGAACTCCAGACTTGAAATCGGCCGCCCGCCGTCAGAGTCGAACTCCGAACCGCAGGCTTTACGCGCTACCCGTTACGCGTTACCCGTTACCCCGCACTAAGATGGTAGCATTTACGGCATTCTAACGGGGTGGTTTGGCACCGTGTATTCTGGAGGGACGTTTGAGAGGACCAGTTATTTCCCCGAAACGAAACATCGTATGGCCGTCGTTACGCTGGCTTCGGCTTCACCCCATTTGCGGCATGTTTCCATTTGTGGCATTCGCCTTGTCTCTGGCCGGTTGCCACTGGACGTCGCCCCAGGTTGACAACGCCTTTCCGAACTTACGCGTCGACGTCATCAAAAGCGACGCGCCTAACTATACCGTATTGGTCCACAACAATAGCTCCGACCACCTCCAGGTCATCATCCGTTCGACGGCCTCGAAAAGCTGGAGCCCGGACAAATCTCACGAAGAAAGGTTTGTCCTGGATCCGCAGGGTGGAAACAGCTTTCCGGTTCCTATAAACACAAGGCAGGTGCGGGTGGTCGAAGCGCGGCCCACGCGGTATTGATTTTGCGTCGGAAATCGCGGGGCGGCCGCCGGCCCGATCGATCCGTACTGGCCCCGGGGAGTTGCACATCCGAGGGACGAAGCGGAAACGAAGTTCAAGGTGTTATGCTCTGGACCATCGTCGTCATCCTCGTCATTCTCTGGGCTTTAGGCCTCGCGACGCACGTAGCAGGCTCGTTGATTCACATACTGTTGGTCATTGCTTTAATTGTGGCCGTGGTGCGGTTGGTGCAAGGCCGTTTGTAGCGGGCCGGTTTTTGTCTTGCTCACCACGGAGTAGTTTTACCCGGTCTGACGTTCCCCCGTGCCGGATCGGCTGGAGTAAGCAGTTTTTCAAAGGCGCCCGGTATCGATGTCTGCCGGGCGCCTTCTTCTCTAATACGGATTGCGGATTAAAGGGACCGTTCTCGTGCAAAGTGTAGACTCCCGGTTTGATCCGCGATCAGTATAAGCCATGAAACAGAACGCAGAGTTGACCGTCCTCCTGCGTGGCCGTGCCGTCGCGAGCATCGAGGAAGAACAGACGACGGTGACCGTCACGTTCCAGGACGCGTGGGTGATGCGGATTCATGCCGAGGCTAAAATCGCGTCGGGAATCGAGAAGTTCTCGAAAATCAGCCAGGTGCTGGACGAAGATTCCGGCATGGAAATCCGATTCGAAGGCGGCGGGCAACTGGTGCTGCGGCTCGCCAACGCCGGAAACTCGGTTTCGGTGCGGGACGCAGCGAACGAGGTCGTTTACCTCGGATAAGACATCCCGCCGGCTTCTGCACCCGGAGACGGAGGGCTGGGTCAGGCCTGATTTCCCTCTGAGCCCTGCCTGGTTTCGGCCGGCCGGCGCCACCGCGCCAGCGATTCCTCGTGCAGGTGTCGGCGCCTCAGCAACTTGGTTATCAGCCCGTAACGCGGGCTCATAAGGTACGCCAGCAGGAAAAAGCAGCCCAGGACCAGGACGATGCAGGCGCCCGAAGGCAGGTTGAAGAGGTAGGAAAACCAGAGGCCAAGGCACGACCCGAACGCCCCTAAAAACCCCGCCGCCCAGAAAATCACGGTAAACGAGTCCGTCAGCAGGTATAGCGTCGCAGCCGGAGCGATCAACATACCGAGGGCCAGGACGACCCCGACGGCTTGTAGCGATGAGATCATGGAAAGCACCAGGATGCCCATAAGAAAATAGCGCAGCCCGGCCACGGGCACGCCCTGGCTTGCGGCGACCGAAGGGTCGAACATCATCAGCAGCAAGGGACGCCGCAAGGCCACCAGCGTCGGGACGCTAATGATACTGATGAGGTGCGTGGTCCAGAGGTCCGCGTCGCTGAGTCCGAGAATATTGCCGAAAAGGTAATGGGTGACGTCGACCCGTACCGGGGCAAAGTTCAGCATCACCAACCCAAGCGAGAAAGAGCAGGCAAACAGCAGGCCGAGAGACGTGTCCTCCTTAATCCGCGAACTCCCGGAAATAAGCTGGGTGCCCAACGCCACCAGCAGCGCCGCCACGAGGGCGCCGAAAAACAGCGAAACCGGCGCAACCCCGAAGAGAATCAGCGCCAGGGCTAACCCGGGCAGCAGCGAATGCGCCATCGCGTCAGCCATCAGGGCGAGCCGGCGCAGCACGATGAACGTGCTGAGGGCTCCGTTGGTAAATCCGATCAGCACGCAGCCGAGAAAGGCGCGCTGCATAAAATCGTGCCGGAACGGTTCCAGCAGCACCGCGCTACCATCCATGGCGACTGCCTTCTCCCGCAAAGGGCGGGGTTCCAAACGTGCGTTCGACGTTTTGCTTGTTAAATACCGTCGCGGTCGGACCATAGGCGATGAGCTCGCCGTTCAGGAATATGACTTCATCGAAAAGGTCCGGCACACTCTTCAGATCATGGTGTGACGCGATCACCAGGTGACCCGACGAGGCAAGTTTATGGATGATCTGAACCAGCACCTGTTGGGACGGCCGGTCCAAGCCCGTAAACGGTTCGTCGAGCAGAAAAACGTGCGCTTCCTGGGCCAATGATCGGGCAAGGAACGCCCGTTGTTGTTGGCCCCCGGACAATGCGCTGATTTGGCGCTCACTGAGGTTTGCCAATTCCATCTCGGCCAGGGAATGCTCGACCGCCCGTCGGTCCTGTTCACCGAAGCGACGCCATGGACCCAGGGCCTGGTACCGGCCCATTTCCACCAGGCCGCGTACCGTGATCGGAAAATCCCAGTCGACCTGGCGGCGCTGGGGCAGGTAAGCAATTGCGTTGCGGCCCGCTTTACCGGGGTGGCCGTGCAATTCCACCGAACCGGTCTCCAGGGGGAGCAGTCCCACCAGCGCTTTCAAAAACGAGGTTTTGCCTGCGCCATTCGGTCCCAATAGCCCGACGCAATGTCCGCAGGCGATCTCCAAACCAACGTGATGGATCGCCGGAACGCGGCGGTATGCGACGGTTAAATCTCGAACGAAAAGGCGGTGGTCGGCCATTTTAGCTGATTTGACCCGGTAATAGGTCGTTCATATCGCGGGTTGAAACGTGAGCACCTCGTCTAAGGCATCCGTGCCCCAGGCCGAGCGCTCGATTCCGACGCCGTCCCCGGTCGAAACGGTAAGCCGCAACGCGTGCAGGTTCGAATCGGGGAAGCGGGCGCTAACCTCCAGATCGATCCCTTCCTTCGGCAACGGAAGTTGGAAATCGGCATGGGACGGTGACTGGTGGCCTGTCCCTGACCAGAGGGCCTGGCCGAGATAACTGACGTTAAACTCGAACGACGGCGCCGTTCCCACCAGTTCAAGGCGCACCGATTTGGCAGGAGCAGCCTGGATAACCGGCGCAAGTTTTGAGCGAGAACGCAAAGTCAGATCCCGGATGGGCACTGCCAGCGATAGCAACGCCACCAGCGCAACCAATGCCTCAACTAACGGGGCCCCTCGCATTTTTTATCTCAACCCGTCAACGATGGTAGCCACGTTGTGGCGCATCATGCCGGCATACGTCGCTGCGTCTCCCTCACCTAAACCGTCGGCGTACAGTGTCCCGCCGATGGTTGCGCCGGTTTCCCGGGTAATTTCACGGCTGACCTTGGGATTCAGCGTGCTCTCCAGGAAGATGGCCTTAACCCCTCGCTGCTTAATTTCCTCAATCAGCTCGCTCACGTGCTTGTTGGACGGTTCCGTCTCGGTGGTCACCCCTTCGATGCTCGCGATCGTGAACCCGTAGGCCGCAGCGAAGTACTGGAACGCATCGTGCGACGTGACCAGAATCCGGCGGTCTCGCGGCAGTTGGGCAATCTTGCGCCTCAGCTCCTTGTCGAGCGCGGACAAATCGGCTCGGTATGCCGACGCATTCCGTTCGTAATCCGCGGCGTGCGCGGGATCGAGGCGCGCAAAGTCCTCCGCCACCACCTCCGTCGCCCGGATCATGTTGGGGACGCTGTTCCACCAGTGCGGATCCACCGCCGGAGGGCCCGGGTCGGCCGATTGTTCTGCCGGTTTAAGCATCAGCGACGGCAGGTGATCTCCTACCGCCAGGACCTCGACGTTGCCGCCGGTAGCCTGTTGGATCTTGTCGAGGTAATTTTCCAGGCCTTTTCCCGAGATCAGAATGACTTTCGCGTCACTCGCCTGCGCCAGATCCCCCGGCGTGGGCTGGTATTCGTGCGGGTCAATGCCGGGCTTGACGAGGGCCGCCACGGCCAGGTGCCCGCCGCCGATTCTCTCCGCCACCTCAGTCAGCACCGTCGAGAACGAGGCCACTTTAAAGCTGGGCGCCGCACGGCTTAAAGGTTCCGAAAACAAAAGGCAGCAACCAACCAGCAGGACAAACTTCACGGAAAAAACCGTAGAAAGACGCCGCGAATTTGCAAGTAATTTGCAATAACGATGCGGCCACACGGCGGCCACAGCGAGAAGACGCGGATATGAGGCTGTGTCTGGCGGCAGTCTCGCTTAGCTCTTCTCTTCTTCCCGCGGTGTTCGCCGCGTCTCTCCGTGTTCGCCGTGTGAACTCTGTCGCCGTGGCCGCCCAATCGCTGCGCCCGCCACCCCGTAAACCTTCCGGAAAAGCACCCAAACGATCGCCCACAATCCTGCCGACGCCATGATCCGGAATAGATTGCGCACGGCTCGACGCCAGTTAGGCGCATTCCAGTTCGTGGTCGGGTCCGGCAATTTACGAAGGGTATGGGCCCTGAGCAGGAATTCGGCTTTCGGATCGAGGATCACATCCGGACGCAGCAGCGGCAGCGCGGGGTCCCCCACCCTGACTCCGAAGCCCAATAACCTGGCTGAGGGACTGTCGGCAAACATGCGGCGCTTGTTGAACACGCGCTCAACAAAAGTGGTGCAGTCCTCACCAAAAAAAGGTTTGCCCTTGATCCGGTTCAGGAAATCGATCGCTTCACCGATTGCCTTCCGGTCGATGTTACGGAAAGCGGTGGCGGGAACCGTTACGTCCCAGCCCCGGTGGTCACGCTCGCGAAACTTCTGCACGGGAGTCCAGTTGAGCGCGTCCATAAAGTCTTCTTCCGGGGTGCCAAAGAGCTGTTCGGCCACATACTCCCGTCCATCCTGCATCCGGACGCGAACGCCGGCGTGAATCGCCAGGGGCGGCCCGAATGGGTTTTTCCCTAAGCCGGCCAATCGACGGTCGAGCATTTCAACCGGACGAATGATCCAGTTGCCGAGAACGCTCAGCTTGTCGCTTTGAAACATGATCCCGGAAATCTTACGTACCTTGCCCGGACGTCTGCGCGTATCGGCCGGAATATTGGAACCAATCATTGCGGCAACCATTTGCGGAGCAACGGTCCCCCGGGACCGAAGATCGGATCGGTGGACGGACGCGGTACGGCTTCGATTCGGCCTAGGGCCCGGTCGTGCTCCTCACGAGTCCCATGGTTAATGTCAAAGTCATGGCCGTCCGGGTACGCGCCGATCACCACGAAATTAGGCGATGCATCTATGCATTTGTGCGCCACCCCCGCCGGGATAACGACCACGTCGCCCCGGCACAACGAGACGATTTGTCCGTGCGGCCCACCGAAGAAGACCTCGGCCGTCCCTTGAACGACGCCCAATACTTCGTGCGTATTCGAGTGGTAGTGATGGAAAGAGTAAACGCCGTTGACCCACCCGTTGGACCATCCGTGCCGCTCGAATAATGCACGACAGGCCTGCGCGGATTCTAAACCGCCGGCAACGGCCAGGGCAAGGTGGTAATGCAACAGCGGCCAACGGGGATTGTTCGGGTACAAACCGTCATCCGCAAACCGGTACTCCCTGATGTCCTCGTGGTACAATCGTGGTGCGCTTGGATCATCAATATCGCTCATGGCATGTGTGGCCGGCTGAAGAACACCGTTTTGCCAAAAACACGTTTTAAAGGAAAGGATGTCTCATTCAACCTCGTAACGCGCTCACCCGCGAACGGTGAAGTTCACGCGGTGCACCGGGCGAAAATCGCGTCCACCGCCCGCGCAAAATCCGCTTCGGCGGGGCCGGGCGGGGAGATAAACTTCGCGGCCGCCTTGGCCACGGCGTTTCCATGCGCCATCGCCACGCCCAGGCCCGCCCATTTCAGCATCGAGACGTCATTTTCCCCGTCTCCGAACGTCATGACCTGAGCGCAGGGAATCCCGTACTGTTCCGCAATTTTCGCGACCGCGCTGGCTTTGTTCACCCCCGGAGGCATAAACTCCAGGTTTTCCTGCTCCGTCGACAGCACGTCAACCCGCCCGGCGAAACGTTTTGTCAGTTCGTCGCGCCAGCTCGCCAAAGCGTCGGGCGGTCCGTACCACACGATTTTCAATGCGTCCCGCCCCTCCAGGATTTTAAGGTCACCGATGACTTCCGTCGGTTCCCCTACCCGCCGCTCGTAGAGCGTGCGGAACTCGGTGGCGAGCGGCCCCACGTAGAGGTGATCGAGGTGGTAGTAGATGACGTCAATGCCCCTCGCGTCACCGAGACCGACGAGTTCAGCCGCCGTTTCGGGCTCCAGCAGGTGTGCCTCAATGATTTCGCCGCTTTCACCGTCGCGGATCAGCCCGCCCTGGCAGGCGATGATCGGGCCATGTAACCCAAGCTGGCGTTGAAAGCGGATACTGTTCTGGTGCCGCCGGCCGGAGGCCACGATGACGTGCACACCCGCACGCTGCAACCGCTGAACCGCGGCCAGGTTGGCGGGACCGATTTGCTTGTTCGGACCAAGCAGGGTCCCATCCAGATCAACTGCGGCCAGCCGGTACGGAATGGTGTCGCGAGACGAAGCCGTTTGCATAAAGGAGCTATTTGGTAGGTTGGCGGAAAATGCCACGGGGGAGAATGCCAAAAATGCCACGAGCCGAAAAATGCCACAAATGACAGACCTTCATTCCCGGCCTCAGACCGCATCCCTCGCATGGAGAAACATCGCGAATGACCGAAGGGGAGGAATTTGGAGTATTTCAACACCAACGGGTTGCCATTTGTAAGTTAATGCGGCCATTGCATTTGGCTTACGGCCGCAAACCGGGGTCTGTCATGTGTGGCATTTTTTCGCTTGTGGCATTTGTGGCATTTTTCACGGGCAGCACCACGGTAAATTTTGAGCCGCGACCCTCTGCGCTTTTGACCTCGACTTGGCCGTGGTGAGCTTCGACCACGGCTTTCACCAGGCTCAGCCCTAAACCCAGCCCGCGGTGCATTCGGCTCTTGTCGCCTCGGAACAATCGATCCCAGATCCGTGGTTGATCTTCGGGAGAAATCCCGATCCCGTTATCCGTAACCGTGACCTCAACCCGGCTATCGACGGTCGAAGCGTTGACGTGCACCTGACCGCCGTGAGGGGTGTATTTCACGCCGTTGTCGACCAGGTTCGCCAAGGCTTGCCGCATCCGGTTCGGATCAACCTCCGCGTAGGCGGGGTCGGCCAGGGCCGAAGTAAGCTGAACTTGCTTTTCCTCGGCGAGGAACCGATAAACTTCCAGCACCCCTTCGAGCAGGCCTGAAATCGACGCCCGTTGCAGCTGCAGGCGCATCATGCCGTGCTCTGCCTCGGTCACGTCCATCAATGCGTTGAGCATCGTCAGCACGCGATCCGACTCCTCGACGCAATCCGCCAATGCCTCCTTTGTACCCTCGGCCGAGTCCTGGTTGAGGGCGAATTCGGCCGATCCGCGCAGCCGGGTGAGCGGGGTTCGCAGGTCATGCGCCACATTGTCAAGCGCCTCGCGCATCCCGCGAATCAGGCTTTGGTTCTTTTCGAGCACCCGGTTGAACTGGCGCGCCAGTTCAGCCAGTTCACTTTGCGCGTGGCTTTCCGGTACCCGTTCGCTCAGGTTGCCGGTGTTGATGATGCTGCGAGCGGTTCGTAACACCTGGCGAATCGGAGCCGTCGCCCGGTAGGCAAATACCGCGCCCCCGATCATCCCCAGCAGAAGCGTCGGAACCATCGTTAGAAGAAATGACCACATGAACGGCCCGAGCAGGGCCGCCGTTCGGTTCGTGCTCCGGCCCACCTGCAAGATCGATCCGTCCCGAAGCTGCATCGACCCGAGCATAAAGTCGCTGCGTTGATCCTTCGGCAGCCGGAACCATCTGGTCGATGGCCCGTGTTCGGTATCGAGCTGCCGGGCGTTCTGGCGCATCCACTGCTCAGGTGCCGCCAGAAAGAGCACGCTGCCGAGCGGACCGGTGACCCGAACAAAGAACGGTCCGTCGCTGCTCGTAAATTCGGTCTGGTTGACCGCGTCACGCAAGGCCGCCAAACCCTGATTTTCATAAATCGCGGCGCACTCGTTCAGCCGGGCCTGGATAATCGCTCGCTCGCTGCGTTCGAAGAAGGAAGTCAGCAGCAGGTACAACAAGGCAAAAAGAAGGGCGGTGCTCACCGTGAAGGTGGCCACATACCAGCAGCTGAGGCGAACGGTAAAACTACGCCAAAGACAACTAATTCGGCTTTGCGAATTCGGCCTTGAGAACATAACCGACGCCACGCACGGTGTGAATGAGTTTGCGATCGAACTGCTTGTCGATCTTGGCGCGCAGGCGGTGCACCAACACGTCGACCACGTTCGTTTGAGGGTCGAAGTGAAAATCCCAGATATGTTCCAGGATCATCGTCTTGGTCACCGGACGATTCGCGTTGCGCAAAAGGAATTCCAGAAGCGCGAACTCGCGCGGGTGCAGCTCGATGAGTTCCTCGCCGCGCCGGACCTCGCGCGTCAAAAGATTCATGCTGAGATCCGCGCATGACAGAGTGGTCGGTTCTCCGGCGTGGCTGGCCCGGCGGATCAAGGCCTGAACGCGAGCGAGCAGTTCGGAAAACGCAAACGGCTTCGTTAAATAATCGTCGCCGCCGGACTGCAGTCCGAGCACCCGGTCATCGACGTTGGCGCGCGCGCTCAGGATCAGCACGGGCGTATGGATCTTCTGTTGACGCATCCGGCGCAGGAGGGACAGACCATCGAGCTCAGGCAGCATCAGGTCCAACACGGCGACGTCATAGTTAACGTTCGAAGCAAGGGTCAGGGCGATTTCGCCGTCGCCGGCGTGGTCAACCGCGAAGCCGTTTTGCTTAAGACCTTTGACCACAAAGGAAGCGATTTTAGGGTCGTCTTCGACCACCAGGGCGCGCATACCGATCGCCAGATCATAACCCACCGGCAATCCCTCCGCAGCGAGATTCATATCCGTACACGAGCAGGCTGAATCCTTGACCTTACCTGCATTTTCGAGGGGAACCCCGATGCCGCCGTCTTTGCGCCGGAGGGGCCAAAACCCGCACCCGGCAGCCAAGTCGGGCAACGCTCAGCACTGACATGGCCGGGCCAGACTAGACCCAACCGTTCCCCTGGTAAAAAGAGGGGCAGCACGCCTCAAGCGTGCTGCCCGCCATGTCCCCGACCTCCGAGCTCCGAACTGCCTTAACTCTCGCCGCCTTCATTAACGGCGACGTACCGGCTTCCACCGTGGCTCCAGACCTTGACCAACGTCTGGCCGCCCGCCGGCCTTTGGGTCAGGTTAACGGCATCGTCGGCGTTCCGGACCGGGTGATGGTTAATTTCGGTGATCACATCGCCCGGACGCAGACCCGCATCGTAAGCCGGCGAATTCTGGTCGACCTCAGTAATTAACGCGCCTTGGATCGCCGCCGGGATCCGCAACTCGGTCCGGGCTTGATTGTCCAGGTTGCTTACCGCCACCCCATTGAGCGTGTCGTTCTGTTTGTCACCGGGCGTTTGGTCGTTGTCGTTCCTGGCCAGCCTGTCACCGCTCCGCTCCTTGATCGTGACGTTCACGTCTTTGGTCTCACCGTTACGGTCGATGGTGAGCGGAACCGCCGTGCCGGGAGGCGTTTCCGCAACCCGCAGCTTCAGCTGGTTCGCCGTCTCGACCGGCCTGTCGCCGAATTTCACGATGACATCGCCGTTTTTGATGCCGGCCGCTTCCGCCGGGCTGCCCGGTGAGACGTCGGCAACCAGGGCGCCGCTGGTCCGGTTAAGTTTCAAAGCCTGGGCCAGTTCGGGCGTCAGGTCCTGGATGGAGACCCCCAGCAGCCCGCGTTGGACCCGGCCGTTCTTGAGGATGCTGTCCGCCACCCAGCGCACGAGATTGCTCGGCACGGCGAAGCCGATACCCTGGTTACCGCCGCTCCGGGAAAGGATCGCGGAGTTGATGCCGACCAGACGGCCCTCGCTATCCACCAGCGCGCCCCCGGAATTGCCTGGATTGATCGCGGCGTCGGTTTGAATGAAATCTTCATCATTTTCGCCTGACGTGGCCCGGTTCATGGCGCTGACGATCCCTCGGGTCACGGTCTGGCCGATGCCGAAAGGGTTGCCAACCGCCAAAACCGAATCCCCCACCTCCACTTTGTCGCTGTCGGCCAGCGTCAAAAACGGAAGGTTTTGCGCGTTGATCTTGATCAGAGCAACGTCTGTCTGCGGGTCGGTGCCGATGACCTTGGCGGCCAGGGTACGGCCGTCGTTCAGCGAGACCTCGATGTCATGCGCGTTCTGGACGACGTGATTGTTGGTTACGACGTAGCCGTCAGGCGACACGATCACGCCTGAACCCAACGCATGCTCACGTTCGCCGCCCGGCATTCCCCGGGAGAAAGGCCCACCCTGGCCAAAAAATCGCCGGAAAAAATCGAGCTCTGACTGGCTCATCTGGTTCGCGGGACCTTCCGCCGTGACGGCGATCCGGACGACGCTCGGGCTGACCTTCTCGACGATGGGAGCATAGCTGTTGGTTGCGTTTCGTACCAGGGGCGCTTCGTCCACGCGTAACGTCAGCTTCGGATTTGCCGTCGGGCTGGCGCTCTGAGCCGGGCTGCCGCCCGGGCTTGGTTCGTTAAGCGCCAGGGCCGTCCCGGCCAGCATGGCTACCCCGGTCATCAGGTACCAGCGCCGCCTCGTCTGTTTAGGAAACCAAATTTTCATAGGTGCGTTCATTCGTGCGTTCTGTCTTATGAAGGCTAACGTGTCTCGGGCGGCTGACGGATTGCTTGCATGAACATTACATCCGTGAAAGGACGCGGCCAGCCTGCATCGCTCACTGATCCTTAGAGATTGGTGAGCGATGCAGGCTGGGGGCTAGGACCCGACTGCCGTTTCGGCGCGCTCCAGGATGGCCAGCACATCTTCCGGGCGTTCGGCGTCGTGAAACGCCGCACAGAGCCGCTGGTCACGCAACGCCCGCATCAGCGCACCGATCAGTCGTGCGTAATCGGCATCGATCGTCGCCGGGATGCCGATCAAAATGAGAAAACGGATCAACCCCTCATGGTCCGGCACCGGCGTGTGCAACCGGCCGAAAGCCATCACGAGGTCCGAAACCGCTTTGGTCCGCGCATGGATGAAGGCCACGCCGGTCCTGACGGGAACGAGGCGACCGTTCCCCTTCGCCTGCCAGGCCGCCGCCAATTCCGGCCAGGCGCCCACCCGGGAATCGGAGCGGAGGGTTTCCGCAAGTTTGCGAATCGCCTCGGTGAGGGTTACCGCCTCCAGGTCGAGAACGATTTGCGCGGACTCAAGCGCTGCCCTGAAACGCATCATATGTTTGTGCCACTCCAGCGCAGTTTCAGGCGCAGGATGTCAGCGAAAGTGAGGTGGTGCGGAAATAACAAGGGGATCTTGCAGTCGGCCGCAGCGATCCGGACATGATCGCCAGGGAGGATCTGTTCGGACTCGTGTCCGTCGACGCTCAGTAACAGCGGCCCCTGCCCCGGGCACGGCCGGATGGTCAGCGTGGAACGGTTGGACACCACCACCGAGCGGTTGG
>JAFAUY010000447.1 GCA_019243005.1 Verrucomicrobiota bacterium
TCGGCGCGAGTAAGCCAGCCTTTGCGAGCGCTCAAAATGCCGAACCAAAGGTCCTGGAGGCCCTGCGTGGAGTGTGCGTCAGGGTTGATGGCGCATTTGACGCCCTGCTCTTTCGCCAGCTTCCAGAAACGCCAGTCCATGTCCAGGCGGCGCGGGTTGGCGTTAAGCTCGATGATGGTGCGCGTGGCTGCAGCGGCCCGGATGACCTCGGCCAGATCGACCTGGTAAGGCTCGCGGGACAGCAGCAGGCGCCCGGTGGGGTGGCCCAACATGGTCACGTAAGGATTTTCCAGGGCGCGGATGATGCGTCGCGTCATTTCCGCTTCGGGCTGGGTGAAGGCTGCGTGGACGCTGGCGACCACGTAATCCAGGCGCGCGAGGACGTCATCCGGGAAATCGAGCCGTCCGTCCCGAAGGATGTCGCACTCCAGGCCGGCAAAAAGACGAAATTCCCCGCCGTACTGCCGGTTCCATTCCCGGATGGCTTCGACCTGGGCCAGCAAACGTTTTTCGTCGAGGCCGTTGGCCTGGAACGAGCTTTTGCTGTGGTCGGCAATCCCCAGGTACTCCAGACCAAGTTCCCGGGCGGCCGCCGCCATTTCCTCGAGGCTGTTCCGTCCGTCGCTGGCGTGGGTGTGGCAATGAAACGTGCCGCGAAGGTTGCTCCATTCAACCAGGATGGGAAGCTGATGCGAAGCAGCCGCTTCAATTTCCCCCAGGTTCTCGCGCATTTCCGGTTGGATGTAGTCCAGTTCGAGCGCGTGGTACAGGTCTTCCTCGGTCTCGATCGCCGGAATCGGTTTGACGCCTTTGCGCGCGGCCGGATCCGGGGCGAGACGGTATTCGTTAAGCGTCCAGCCGAAACCCAAGGCGCGCCCGCGCAAGGCCACGTTGTGCTCTTTGCTGCCGATAAAATAATTCTGCGCGAACGGGAACTCGTGATTGGCAACCACGCGCAGGTCCGCCTGGATGCCACCCCGCAGCAGCACGCTGGCTTTCGTGTCTCCCTTCGCCAGAATGCGTTCGATCGATCGGTAGCTGACGAAATGCTCGATGACGCCCAACGGGTTTTTCGTGGCAATCAGGAAATCAAGGTCGCCGATCGTCTCCTTGCCGCGCCGCAGGCTTCCGGCCACGCTGATCTGTGAAATGTCCGGGTGCTCCTTCAGGTGGGCCATGATCTGCTCCGACCAAAGGGTCGCGTCGGAAAGCAAGAAACGGCCGGCATGCTTCCGGCGCTGCTCGATGGCCTGCAGGATATTCTGGGAGGTTTTAAGGCCGAACCCGGGCAATTCGGCTACGCGTCCGTCCCGGCAGGCGGCTTCCAGTTCCGCGATGTTCTTGATGCCGAGGTGCTCGTACAAAGCTTTGACCTTCTTGGCGCCGAGACCCTGGAGTTCAAACAGCTCGAACAGCGTGTCCGGGAAGTCCGCCCGCAGTTGCTCGTAATATTCCAATCGGCCGGTCTGGTAAAACTCGGTGATCTTCCCGGCGATCGCCTCACCGATACCGCCCAACTCGTGCAGCCTGCCGTTTTCGACGATCTCGTTGAAGTTGGCTGACGATGCTTCAAGGTTCCGGGCGGCGTTGAGGTAGGCCCGAACTTTAAAAGGGTTTTCGCCTTTTAACTCCAGGAGCCGGGCGATTGCTTCCAGGACGGCAACTGTTTGATCTTTGGTGACCATAACCCGCGGGCGCGCTTATCGTTTGTTCAACCCTTCCACCTTGCTCCCGGTCGGAACGTGGTTTCGCTCGAACCAGCCTTGGTTGACCTCCAGCGCGTACGCGATGCGCTCAGACCGGCTTAGGATAGGCGTCTCGTCAAAAGCTTGCATATCCCGAATCTCCAGCAAAGTGCCTGCACTGTCGATAAACCCGACGGACAAGGGAATTTTGGTGTTTTTCATCCAGAAGTCCGCCCGTTGGGGGGATTCGAAGACAAAGAGCATGCCGTGATCGGCCGGCAGGGAATCGCGAAACATCAGCCCGGTCTCCCGGCTCTCCGGGGTATCGGCCACCTCGGCCGTCACGTGCGCCTGCTGCAGGCGCAGATCGATCGTTCGGAGCCCAAAGGCGTTGCTGGCGGCACGGGTGCGATCCTGGCACGCAACCTGTCCGGCACCAAAAACCAGAAAGCTACACAGCAGAAAAAGCCAACGCTGAATGAGCATCGTGCAGTTCCTTTTTTATACGCAGCGCGGTCGACACGGCAGTTTCGATGTTGTCGTCCAAAACGCAAAAATGCCCCATCTTGCGCCCCGGCCGGCCTTCGCTCTTGCCGTAAAGGTGGAACTTCGTGTTAGGCTCGCTGAGAACCGGGTGCCAATCGGGCATCCGGCCCTCGATCCAGAGGTCGCCGAGGAGGTTCACCATCACGGCGGGCGAACGCAGGGCCGGAGAACCGAAGGGCAAGCCGCAGACCGCCCGGAGCTGTTGTTCGAACTGGCTGGTGACGCAGGCGTCGAAGGTGAAGTGCCCCGAATTGTGGGGCCGCGGCGCCAGCTCGTTGACAAGTAAACGCCCGTCCGCCGTCAGGAAATATTCCACCGCCAATAGGCCGACCACGTCCAGGTCATGGCTGATGGCTTCGGCTATCGCCAAAGCCTGGGAAATGACCTGCGGCGCGAAGCGTCCGGGAGCGATCGTATGGTCGAGGATGTGGCGGGCGTGATGATTCTCCGCGACCGGAAACGGCAAGGCGCGCCCCCGTTGGTCACGCGCGCACACGACCGACAATTCCCGGTCGAAATCGATCCAGGCTTCCAGGATGGCCGGGCCGCTGAACGCCTGCAAGACCTCGGACCGGTTCTCGGGGGTTACCTTTACCTGGCCTTTCCCGTCATAACCGAAATCGGCCGTCTTCAGTACCGCCGGCAGGCCGATGCGCTCAACCGCGCGGTCCAACTCAGCCGGCGTCTCGACCAAGGCGAAAGGGACGTGGGGGTAGCCGCCGGCCTGGAGAAAGCGCTTTTCCCGAGCGCGATTTTGGCAGATGTGAAGAACTTCCGCACGCGGGAAAACGGGACGCTGCGAGGCCAGCTCTTCAACCACGGCCGCCGGGATATTTTCGAACTCGAAAGTGATGACATCGACGGAAGCGACGAATTCCTTGAGAAGGTCCCGGTCCTGGTAAGACCCGGTGAATTCACGGTCAGAGATCTGGCCGGCCGGGCTGTCCGGCGCCGGTTCGTACGTGTGGACGCGGTACCCCATCCGGCGGGCAGCGATTCCGAACATCCTGCCCAATTGGCCGCCGCCGAGCAGGCCGACCGTAGAACCAGGTGGTGTGAGTACTGACATAACGTGCGCGTTTGAAGAGACCCTTGAACCGGAACGAAGCAAGCAATTTCCGGCCCGGCCGCTCACGAAAACCCCCGGCTCCGGTTGTCCGAACCGTTTGCCTGAGGCATGATCCCGGTCGCATGCTTTCAGATTGGGAAATCAAGGCCCGAGCCCACCGATGTTCGCGAACGGGTGTGCCTTTTACGGACGGGGACCTGATCTATACCCTGTTGTTCCGGGATAAGAGCCGCTTGATCCGCGAGGACATTTCCGAAGCCGCCTGGCGCCAGTTGGAACCCGCCACCGAACCTTTTTCCTTTTGGAAAAGCCGTTACCAGGCGCCGTCCGCCAAACCGCCCGAGACCGTTCCGCGCGAGTCGGCAGAGAGCCTGTTGCGGCGCTTACTGGATGAGGACAGCTCCGGTTCGGCAAACGCGCGTTACGTTCTGGCCATTATGCTCGAACGGAAACGGATTTTGCGTCAGGTCGACGTGCGCGAGTCCGGAGACGAACGGATTTTGGTCTACGAGCACGCCAAGACCGGTGACGTGTTTCTGATCCTGGACCCCCGGCTTAACCTCGCCGATATCGAACCCGTTCAACAGGAGGTTTCCCGGCTCCTGAATGCCGCGGCCGGAAATGCCACCAGCGGAAAAATGCCACAAATGGCGGAAACGGAAGAACGCCACGGCAGCGGTGACGCGTAACGGGTGACCAGTGGCATTTTACCCGCCACCCCTTACCGGTTCCCGCTAAACTCTGGTTCGCGGCGTCCGAAATAGGTGGAAGTGAGAGCCTGCGACCCCGGCATGATGCCCATGTATTACCGTTTTCCAACCGCCTTGGATGAAAACCCGGACGGCTACCTGTTGGTGCTCGAGATCCTGGCCGACGGTTCCATCCGGAAAATTTTTTCCGACGCCGGCGTGGTCGATGAGGACCTCCAGGCGTTGGGCCAAGTCTCTCACGTTGACCGGTTGGTGACCGGCCTGGGCCAGAGACTCCGGCATTACGTCCAGACCGCTTTGCAGTCAGGCAACAGCTTACGGTTCAACTGGTCCCGCTGGAATAACCTGCCGCCCGTCTACCACGAGATCAAGGTCACGCCCGACGAAGCGCTGTCTGCAGCCAACGTCGTGGTCAGCCGCGCCTACGGCCTGCACGGGCGCACCCCGGAGACGTCCTGGGCGCTTCAGGCCCTCCGGCAGGTGAACGACGCGGTGATCGTGGCGGAAGCGGAACAAACCCTCGGAGGCGAATCCCGGATCATCTACATCAACCCGAGTTTTACCGTCCTGTCCGGCTTTCAGCTCGACGATCTGTTCGGGAAAAGTGCCAAATCACTGTTCGGACCGGAAAATGGCCAGCATGGGGTCAGCCGGTTGCGGGCGCTGGTGGGGCAGTCGGGGATTGCGGAGCGGGTTTTATCCTGCAAAGACGGCTCCAAACGTCCGGTAGAGCTGGACATCAAATCGATCACCGACGATGCGGGCTGGCTTGTGCAATGGGTCCTGGTCGTTCGCGGCGACAAATCGTCGCGGTCCGGCGACCACCACCGGGTCCGGGTTGTGGATGAAGCCATCCACGGAGCGCGCGTCGGGGTCATGATCACCGATGCCGAGACCCGCGGGAACGGGCCGAATATCGTGTACGCCAACCATGAACTCTGCCACCTTACCGGCTACACCGCGGCGGAGTTGATCGGGCGCAACCCGTTTTTCCTGCTGGGATCACGGCCGGAAAAACAAGCCATCGCCGGCCTCCGGCAAGCGCTCGAGCAGGGCCTCTTCGATCAGCAAACCGTCCGTTGTTACCACAAAGACGGAGCCGAGCTCTGGTTGCGATGGCATTCCTTGTCGCCGGTCTACGATGACAATCACCGGATAAAAAATTTCCTGATCCTGATCCAGGACGTGACGCCCGAGTGGACCGACATCGACGCGCAAATCCGGGATGCGCACCGGGACTCGCTCGGGATCCTGGCGGCCGGCACCGCGCACGATCTGAACAACATCCTGACGTTCATCTGTTCGAACTCGATGCTGGCCAAGGAAGATCTCCCGGCCGGCGCGAGCATGGCGTCGGAGTGCCTCCAGCAGATCGATGACGCCGCCATGTCCGCCTCGCGCCTCATGCGGCAACTGCTCAATTTTGCGCGTGCGGAAGCTTCCGTCGAGACGGCGGTTTCCTTGCCGAAATTGCTGCCGGAAACCGTGAAATTCAGCCTGCAGGGCTCGGGCGTGACCGTGAAATTCCATATCGACGACGAGTGCCCGCCGGTGCTGGCCGCCGATTCCCGCCTGCGGCTCGCCATCAGCGCCCTGGCCATCAATTCCCGCGAAGCCATGCCGGCCGGCGGTACCTGCACCGTCAAGCTGGACCGGGTAACCCTGGCGCCCGGCGCTTTGGCCTGTTTGCTGCCCGGCAACTATGCGCAGATCACCCTGACCGATACCGGCCAGGGAATCGCACCCGAAGATCTCTCCCGCGTTTTTGATCCTTACTTCACGACGAAGAAAAGCGGGAACGGCCTCGGGTTGACGGTGGCTCGCGCCACCATCGAGAAATACGGAGGACACCTCGCGCTTTCGTCCACTCACGGCAAAAACACCACCGCCTCCATCTACCTGCCGGTCTACGCGGGGGGCATGGAGGAAGCGCCTTCCACCGACAATGAGGTCGTTCACGGTTCCGGGCGCATCCTGCTGATGGACGACGACGCAAAGTTGCGTGAGCGCCTCGAAAAATCGGTCCGGACGCTTGGCTACGCTTCGTGTGCGGCCCAGGACGGGGCCGAAGCCCTCGAGCTCTACGCGTCCGCTCAGGAGGCGGGCGAGCGGTTCGACCTGGTGGTTCTTGACCTGACGGTACCGGGCGGGCTGGGCGCCGAAAACACCCTGCCCAAGCTGCGTAAACTGGACCCGAGCGTAAAAGTGGTCATCGCGAGCGGCTACAATGAGGCCGACGTCCTTGCCACCATTTCGGAACTCGGTTTTGACGGCCTGTTGCCGAAACCGCACACCTTTGCCGAGCTCTCGCGCGTTTTAGCCGGCGTGATCGGCAGCTCCTCCCGCGCCGCCCAGTAAAGAAACCGTGGTGCGAGCCGATAATAATTTTTGGAATGCCTCTCATGGATGCAAAATTTCTAGCCGCGATTTCCGTGGCCCTGCTTTGGCCTCTGACGCAAGCCGCGCGGGCCGAGACCACCCCTGAGATTGCCCAACGGCTCGTCAATGCCGAATCCGATGAGCCGCCGAAAGCGCCTGACGGCAATAACTCCGGTCGCCTGCCTTTCGCGACCTCCGGCGGCGTGGTGCGCCTTTACCAGGTCCGCCGCGAGACCCAGGTAACCGACGTCAAAGTCACCCGTTCCGATTCTCCCGCCTTCGTCGTCCAGTTATCGGTCGAAGGTGACTCGGTCATGTTGCACCACGATGAGAGTGTTGTCCGATACAAGATCATCGGGCACCGCCTGGTTTACCAGGCGGCCGATGAAGACGGCGACATGCAGTCCAGCGCGCCGGCCCTGGTGGCCAGCCGGTGCGACCACGGCCGGGTCGAGGTCCTGACCGTCACGCCGAAACAACTCAGCATCCTGCGGTCGCTCGAAGCCATGGAGGGTTACGTGCTGACCACCGCGCGCTTCATCGGTGAACGCACGCTCGCAGGGGCGCCAGCGCAGGCCTCCCTGCAACTGAACCGGAACAAACTTTTGCCTGACACGCCATGATCGCACATCAGCTCGTTCACGCCCGATTCTCCCTTAAACCGGCCGGTTTACTGGCCCTCGCGCTGTTTTTCTGCCACGACTCCCGGGCGCCGGGAGCCGAAAGCGCCGGGAAAATCGACGGTTCGAAACCGTCCGGTAACGGGCGCTCGGCCGCGGTTCTTCTGCAGCAGGCCCTTACCGCCGCCAAAGCCACGTCCGACGCCGATGGACCGCTCGAACGTGCCGACATCCGCGGCGTGCCGGCCAAAACGCCGGCTGATGCGCCCGGTTTGCTGCCGAGCCCGGACGCGTTTCCGGATGACGCTCAAGCGGCGGCAACGCCGGCTCGCAACCCGCTGGTCCCCGCAGCGACAAACAAGGCCGCCCCAGCGGCCAGCCCGGCCCGGACGGAATCGACCAGCGCTCCGGTGCAAGCCCAGGATCCGCGCGCTTCCGTTCCCGGCGAGCAGGCTAACCCCTCCGCCTATGAGCCGACCGGCCTGACCGTGAACCGGGTCTTCGTCGCCGCTGGCCAGGAAGGGCGAAAAATCTCGATGAACGTTCCCGTGTATTACGAAACGCGCCTTCTCGGGATGGAAAAAGACAAACAGGCCGCCGCGGCACGTTTGCTGCAGAGACTCGATGATTTTCAGAAACGGGTCGCCGCGATGCAAAAGGAAGGATCCGACCTCTTGAAAGAGTGGAACGAGATCGTTAATGCGAGCGTGCCCAGAGATCTGCTGATGGCCGACAGCCCGAGCCTGGTCGAAAACCAGGGGACGGACAAAGTCAACCGGCCCGCCGAGCAACCCGGCTTCGAGGCCGGCAAGAATGCGCTGGTGCAACTGAAGAAAACCACGGAGTAGAGCAGTGATCAGACGAAATTTATGGAAAGTCTTCGCGACCTCGTGCCTGGTGAGCATCCTGCCGGCGGCCTACGCCGGAGACGCGCCCGGGACAGCGCCCGCTGCCCTTAAGGAAACCAGGGAACCGGCAGCGGCGAGCCCAGCTTCACCTTCCCCGGCGGCGGCAAGCGCGCCGGTGTCGGTTTCCGCATCGAGCGGTGCACCCGTCCAGGTGGTTGAACGTTCAAACCCGAAGGTTATCGGGATCGTGCCGGCCGGTTGGAAAATCGTGCCGCTCGAGGAAGCTAAAATGGAAAGTGATCTGATCGAGATCCGGCCCGGCGTGACGCAGACCATTCAGGTCAGCCCTTATAAGCTGATTCCCGATCAGCCGCGCATGGCGGTGAAAGATCCCGGGTTTGACCCGGCGCTCGGCAACGCCCAGACCGGCACCATCGGCGCCGCGCTCACCCGGTATAACGAGCAGGCGGACCAATTGGCCACGAAACTGCAAGCGGCCATCAAGACCTTGACGGGCATCCTTCCGCCGCCCGCGGAAAACCCGCCCCCGGCCCCGGCAGCCAAGCACACGAAGGGTACCAAACGGTCCCACCATTCTTCGTCATGAACCATTCCCGGCCTAACGTACGGCGGCGTACCCGTTCGGGCCTGGCTTCGACTTCGGGCCGATGCATCGCCCTCGCCGGACTCGCCGGGGCGCTGCTGTT
>JAFAUY010000017.1 GCA_019243005.1 Verrucomicrobiota bacterium
TTGCCAAAAGACGCGGTGGCCTTGGGAGGGGTGGCGCTCGCTTTGGAAGGCTTTCTTCCCTTGCCGACCGACAGCCGCTTGGCGCAGCTGTCATTGTTCGATGGGCAGTAAACCTGTATGCGCAGGCATACAGGAAAGATGCGAGACCAGAAAAAACCGGAGGCAATCGGGGCAGTGATCCATGTCCCGGCAAAAGGGTTTGGTTGAAATTGATCGGCTCTCGCCCTTGCGCTTCTGTCAGTTGCAATTAAATCGGGTTCTTGGCCACTTTTGGTGAAGCAGGCATGCGCATCGAGCCTTTTCAAAGGATGGGGCGCCTTTCCTCCTCGTCGCGCGATCCCGTCAAGGTTCGCCCCCTGACGCCTTTCACCGAAAGTGGCCAAGAACCTTAAATCGCGGAGCCGCGCCTTTGGCGGCCCGTTTTGCCGCTAATTCGCGGACCCACCCCGCCCTTTTGCAGCCAATTCGCGAACCCAGGGCATCAAAATTTTCCCGCTGGGAGAGAGCTTTTTCGAACGACCCGTGGCCCTTTTTGCGGGCTGCCCACCGTTTGGATGGCCCCTTGTTTGCGCCTCCCGCGGCCCAGGGCCTTCAACGCGCTTCTTCTCGCCGGCCGGCCTCCTGCCCTTGCAAGTCCGTCAGGTCTTGCCAGCCCGGGGAGAGCTTTCGCATTTAAATCGCGGACCAATGGCGCCCGCCTTTGCTCCAGGATTTAACTGCCAAATCCGCGACTTGCCTGCAAACCTTTTTGGCATTTCAGGCCGGAGCTCGAGGGGAACGCCCCCGGCCCGCTCCGCGATTTAACTGCAATCGACAGAGGGGGCTAACCCTGTGTGTGCAGACGCACGCCCTTAAAGGGAGACCGGGCCAAACCGGAGGCAACCCAGGGCACTGAGGCCTGTCTCGGTTTGCTGGAGGAGGGATTCCGCCGGCGTCTGACCGGTTGACGGTCGGGTCACCGAAGGCGGCAGCTGCTCGAAAGATCTCGGACTGAGAGAATCGACCAAGGTTCCTCAAAAAACCTCACCGGAATAGAATTACCCTCCCCGTTGCCTCCGGTTTGGCCCGGTCTCCCTGACCGTTGCGGAGCATGTGCACGGCTTCATAACCAATCATCGGCCTTTGAAGTTGGCGCTACGCTTCTCTTTGAAAGCTTTGCGGCCTTCCATGGCATCCTCCGTGGCGAAACAAATCGTCTGCAGGTCCCTTTCGTAACGGGTGGCGTCTTCCCGGGTCATCGAGTAGGCGGCGCGCAGGTTCAGTTTTGCCGTCTGCGTGGCGATCGGAGGGCGCTCCGCAATGACGGAAGCAAGTTCACGGACTCGCGTCATCAGTCTCGAGAGGGGCACCACTTCCGACACCAAGCCCCACCGCACTGCCTTTTCCGCATCGATCGAATCCCCGGTAAGAAGCATGATCGCCGCATTGGAAGGTCCGATCGAGTGCGCGAGGGCAAACGCCATCCCGCCCCCGCCCACCCATCCGAGCTTGATTTCCGGTGCGCCGAAGATCGCGTTCTCGGAGGCGATCCGGACGTCGCAGGCCATTGCCAGCTCCAGGCCGCCGCCGAGGCAGTAGCCGTTCACTGCGCCGATGACGGGCTTGCGAACGTCGCGGATCGCATCGCAATAGTCCTGTCGATTCCGGAAATCCCAGGGCATCTCGTAGCGGTCCAAATCTCTGATGTCTGACCCGGCACAGAATGCCTTCGGCCCTGCACCCGTCAAAATGGCGACCCGAATTTGCGGGTCTGCATTGATCCGGGCGGTAGCCTGCCGCAAGGCCTCCGCCATCTCCGGGGTGACCGCATTCAGCTTCGCCGGCCGGTTGAGGGTAACGATTGCGATGAAGTCCTTCGCTTCGAACTGAACGTCTTCCGTCTCCATAGAGCTAACGTTAGATTTCCTGGTCGTGGGGGTGGTGGCGGTTAAAGGAGAGCTCGAGGTCACGCAAGATCATTGACGGCGAGGACCCTGCGCGAAGCCCTGCCCGTATGATCTCGGACCCTTCGCTCTGAAACCGAATATAACCGGGGTAACGCGGACGGATCCACGCTTGCTCGACGCTCGCGGCGGTTTTTTCATAAAAATGGCTGAAACGCCGGTTAACGTCGGGGTCGGTCCAGGCCGGACGCAAGCTCGGTTGCCCCTCAAAATCGGGGATGAATTCGCGTTGGGTTTGCTCGCTCAGAAGCCAGGTTATGTAGCCGACCAATTCATCTGACCTTACTGCCCGTCCGGAAACGGCGAGCCCCGTGCCGCCGAGAGTCGACCCGAGCCTGCCGGTGGCCGAGGCAACTGGAGCGTTGGCAAACTGGACCGCGCGGCGCCCCGCGTCCGCCGCCGTCGCGTAGTTGACGTACCCGTAGATGAGCGGGCACAAGGCAATCCGGTTCGTGCGTGATAATTCATCAAGAATGCCGATCGGGTTCAGTTCGGACGCGCCGCGTTCCATGCGTTGAAAGAAGAAAGACATCAGTTCCAGGGCGGCCTCGCCCGTTTCCCGGGAGATAAAGCCTGGCCGGCTCAGCGGCGGCTCCCCGTGCGCCACGCAGACGGAAAAGAACGTCAGCAGGGCGTGGGGCCCCGCAAGGCAGAGGACAATCGGCACGCGCTCCGCCAAGGTGCAGAGCTCATTCCAGGTCCGAGGCGGGTTCTTCTCGCCGTTCAGGAGATCAGCACGATAGGCCATGACCTGCGTGGCGGCATCCAGCGGCAGCGCCCAGTGTTGACCGGCGTAACGGTAGCTGGCAAGAACCGGGCCGATCGCTTTCTCACATACCCCGAGCAGACCTTTTTCCGGGAACCACTTTTCCACGGCTGCGAGGCAGTTATTCAGCGCAGCCGCTTCACCGACGTGCGGATGGTCAATCACGATCAGGTCGTAACGCGCGGCGAGTTCGTCGATTTTTCTGGATTCGAAGCCTTCGAGCGGCTGCCGGTCCCAGCGGATGCGCAACCCCCTTCTCTCCCAAACTTTTGCCGATTCTTCCAGCGCACGGTACCCGCGCGGGTGATCCCAAGTGAGACCGCGGTATTCGACCATTGTTCGTTCAGTCAGGGTTTGGTCTCGCCGACGCGGCCGGTCCGGATCAGTTCATCAATCTGCTCGTCGGCGTAACCGAGTTCACGGAGGACTTCGCGGCTGTGTTCACCGGCCAGCGGCGCCCCCCGGTAGACGGCGGAGGGCGTCTTGGCAAATTTTATCGGGAACCCCGGCGTCTTCACGTGACCTTCCGTCGGGTGGTCATATTCCACAAACGTCCCGTTGTGTTGTACCTGCGGGTCGGCCACCAAGTCAGCGTAGCCGTAAACCGGCCCGACCCAGACGTCGGCTTTGGTGAACGCATCGAGCCACTCGGCAGTGGTGCGTTCTTTCAGGCGTTCACGCGTCTTGGCGAAGACTTCGTCGCGTTTCGACCACGCGTCTACCTCTTCCTCGAGTTGCAGGAAAGACGGCTCACCGATAACTTCACCGAGCTTTTTGAGCGGCGGGAACGCCACGACGATGTAGTTATCCTTGGTCTCGAAAATGCCGTACGGCGCTCGGATATAGACGTGCGCGTGGGGTTCGCCCGAGCGCCGTTGCGGTTTATGGCCCGCGGTGAACACCGACAGTTCCTGCATCTGGATGGTCGCGATGGCGTCGAGCATGTTCACCTCGACAAACTGGCCTTCGCCGGTGCGCTCGCGATGAAAGAGGGCGGCGAGCGCGCCTTCAAAGGCGACGTAGGCCGTCACCGCGTCCACCAAGTACTGGCCCGCAGGCGCTGGCGGATCGGTCGCGCGACCCGCAGACAGCATGGCGCCGCTCATGCCCTGCAGCACCAAATCCTGTCCCGGCTTGTTAGCGTACGGCCCGCTCGACCCATAACCGGAGATCGACACGTAGATCAGCCGCGGGTTGATCTTTGCCAGGCTCGGGTAATCCACGCCTAACCGCTCGGCCACGCCCGGCCGGTAATTTTGCAGAAACACGTCAGCGTTCCTGACCAAATCGAACAGAATGCCTTTCCCTTCGCCGGATTTCAGATCAATCGCCAGGGAACGCTTATTGCGGTTCAACGACAGGAAAGAGACGTTGATCCGCCGGCCTTGCGCGCCCCCCGCGGCGGCGCGTCTCTGCCATTCGCCCCCCACAGGTTCAACTTTAACCACATCTGCCCCCAAATCGCCGAGGCGCTGAGCCGCGAACGGCCCCGCCATGGCGATTGAACAGTCTAACACTCGGATGCCAGTAAGAACACTCATTGTTGTTTGCCAGGCGCTTGCGCCCTGACCCCGCAGGTTGAGGCGTCAGGACGCCTGTGCGTCATCGGGCCGGTCCAGGACCGCCTCAGTGCATTACCCAACCCCCGTCCACGTTTAGAAGTTGCCCGGTGATGAAGCTGGAGTAATCGGAACCCAGAAACAGCATCGCGTTTGCGATGTCCTCGGGGCTACCCCGGCGTTTCAACGCTTGCCGGTCGAGGACAAACTGATTGTACCCGGCCGGGTCCGGGTGAATCTTTTCCGCGTCGGTCGGGATCGCGCCGGGTGAGACCGCGTTTACCGTGATTCCGTGAGGGCCAAACTCCCGCGCCCACGCCCGGGTCAACCCCACGAGCGCGCCCTTGGAAGCCACGTACGGGTACAGATTCGCCCATCCGCCGTAAAAGGTGACGCTCGCGACGTTGATGATCCGGCCGTGCCGCCGCGCCTTCATCTCCGGCAGCAACGCTTTTACGCAGGCGACGGCGGCTTCCACGTTTACCGTTTGCACCTCACGGTATTCTTCCAGCGAATACTCTTCAAAGGTGCGCGCAGGATAGATCGCGGCGTTGTTAATCAGCACGTCCAACCCGCCCCGAGCCGAGATGATCGACGTAAGGTTTTCGGCCACGGCCTGCAGGTCGCGCAAATCCACGTCCGCATAAAACAGCGATCCCCATTTGGACGCCGCGTCTTCCAGACGGCGGCCTTTTTCGGGCTGAATGTCCAGCGCCTCAACCGTCGCGCCCGCGCGCACGAACGCGAGGGCCGCTTCCCAGCCGAGGCCGCCCGTCGCGCCCGTCAAGAGAACCCGTTTACCGTCCAGCTTCATAAGTTTCAGGGTTGCGTACCCAGGTTTTCCCAATGCCCGCTCGGCGTGGGGAAATCTTCCGCCGGCTGGTTTGCAATTTCCTGGATACGGCGGCCGACCGCCTCAATCGCTTCCCTGCCCGGCAGGACCACGAAACGGGTCGTGTAGCTTCGCTCCTCGCCGTGCTCCAGCCAAATCAGCTCGTTGCGCTCCCTTGCAAACGGCTTACCGAACACATGATTAGTCGACGGTTCAATGCCCAAGGCGTACTGGCCCTCCTGGAAATTCTGCCACTCGAACTGGCAGGGGAATTCATTTTTGTTCGTTTCAACCAGAAATCCGATTCCTGCGCCCCGGTTGAAGTTTTCGTTCACCACGGCCACCGGCACTTTCCCGTCCGCATCTGCGGCCATCCAATTTTCCCAGACTTGTTCGTGGAAATTCCGCTGGGGACAGGGAAAACGCCGGTAACCAACGTTCTGGCTTCGGTAGTTTTTTTCGTGCGCGGCCCAGATCACGTGCTTAAGCGGGGCAAGGTACCGGCTCCCTTCCGCCACCACCGGGTATCCGACGTTGATGTGGTAGCAAAGCATGTGCGGCGTTCGGTAGAAACCGTGGTTTACCACGCGGTCGTGCAGCGTGATTTCATTCGACCCGACCCGGGTCTCGATCCGGCGCAGCAGGACCAGGTCTTCGGCGAACACCGCGGCTTGCTGCACCGACCCTTCGCAGAACAGAATGCACTCGTTCCCTTCCCACCGCTCGCCGTAGGCCAGTAATCGCCCGGGGATCGTGCCGATGCGCCCATGGAGGGAGCTGTCGACGGTTTTACGGGGCGAATAATGGTACTGTTCCGCGTTGTCGGAATGCATGAACAGGATGTGGTCGAGCCCGCAGGTAACCAGAAGCCCGGAGAAGGAGCGGAGCCAGGCCAGGCCGCCCTCGCCCTCGTACTCGTGAAGCCCCGGGTGCCGGAAACCCGTCGGCGAATGCCAGCCGATCGCGGCGCCCTGGAACTCGCATTCCGCGATGTCCAGCGCGCGATCGATCAGCACGGTAAACCGCAGACCCGTTCCCGTTCGGAATTCCAACAGCCGGATCCCGCGCTCGACGCCGTCGCTTAACTCCATCAGCCGAACCCCGGCGAATTGCGCCAAGCTGCCCGAGCGCTGCTCGATCGAGCGGCGATCCAATGCTTCTCCGTAGATCTTGGGCATGATCCGGTGCCTCTACAGACCGTTGACCCGGAGCCGCTCGTCCAGAAACTGCTTGGCGCGCGGCACATCGGACTCGTCAAGGTGCTCGATGATGATCGGGATGTTAGGATGCTTCCTGGTAAGCCGCTGCAGGTACAGGTCGTAGTTAAGTTCACCCAGGCCGGGGGCGGGCAATTCGATGGCTCCAACCCCGCGGAAGGTGTGGGCTTCAGAGGCGTCGATGTCCACATGCTTTTCGGAACGGTCCGCCTCGGAACGTTTCACATCTTTGGCGTGGGCGATCCGGATCCGGTCGGCCAGGGCGTCAAAGATCTGGTTCAACACCTTGTCCATCTGGTCGATGTTGTGGCTCTCGAAGTAGTTGGTCGGGTCCATCAACAAACCGAGTCCGGGGTGATCAGCCTCCGCAAACATCCGCAGCGTTTCCTCGATGGAACCCACCACGTTGTTCACGTAAGTCTCCAGGAGGAACACCGCGCCGTGATCGAACGCTACCTGCGCCAGTTCGCGGATGACCTCGCGGCATTCGTGAAAACCTTTTTCCGTTTTGTTTTGCGGGTGGCTAACCCAATCCGATTCGGTGTTGAACGTGCCCGTCTCCGAAATCACGTAAGGCGTCCCGAAGCTGCGCGCGTGGCGAAGCAAGGCCCTGAGATAGGCGAGCTTCTGCTTCCGCTTGGATGGGTCCGGATGAACGATGTTGGTGTAGCCGGAAATACTACAAACGGGGAGGTTGTGATCGCGGAAAGTTTCGCGAACCCGTTTCGCTTTTTCCTGGGTGATGGACTCGGGGGTCGAGAAATCGATGTCTTTGAACGCAAGATCGAGCTGCACGGTGTTGAAGCCGAGGGCGCGAATCTTTTCCGCTTGTACCTTAAGCGTGTACGGGAAGTACCCGGTGAAAATGCCGACCTGAAGCATGGGAGGGAAGTGGAGGTGGTTGATTCGATTG
Organism: Verrucomicrobiota bacterium; assembly: GCA_019243005.1. Taxonomy (GTDB): domain Bacteria; phylum Verrucomicrobiota; class Verrucomicrobiia; order Chthoniobacterales; family JAFAMB01; genus JAFBAP01. Next base: position 7,231 of record JAFAUY010000017.1, read on the forward strand.
AAGTTTGTCAGGTTAGAAACTCGTCGGGGCGCACGGCGCGCCGCTCGGCGACGGACCGGTACGCGGACTCGACGAGCGCCATGGTTTTGAGGTTGTCGGTTGCCGAGAGTTCCGGTTGTATTCCGGACTTCAGCGCATACTGCAACTGGTCCATGACGCCGATGAACGCGTCCGGGAACCAGCGCGTGTTCCAGGTGGGGTTTCTCCATTTTCCACCCGTGGTTTTGCGCGAATTAAATCGGAGGGTGGACGGCGAACCTGCCGGGTAATCGGGCCACCCGATGGTGCCGGTCGCGAGGCCCTCAGTGCCCTCCACGCGCCAACGAATGTAGATGTCCGATTCAAATCCTCCCTCACGCGGCCCGCTCCACACGTCGTCCAGCGACACGGCCAGGACGCCGCCGGGAAAACGCAGCGTCGACACGCAGATGCCGTCGTGATGCGCAAAACGCGTCCGCGGATCCGGACGGACGGCCGTGAAGATGTCCTCCGGGTCCCCGAACAGGAACCGAAGAACGTCGAGGTGATGGATGCTCATGTTCAGGAGCGTCAGCCGCCCGTACGGCTCCAGAAACGATTGCCAGTGCGGGACGGCCCGCATGTCGATCGTGCCGAGGACAATTTCGCCAAGATCACCCCGCGTCATCACCTGCTTGAGGACCCGGATAGACTGGTCAAACCGCATGTTCTGGTTAACCGACAAGACCTTGTCGGTTCCGGCCGCTTCCTGCACCACCGCTTTCGCGCGCTCGAAATCGAGCGCGAGCGGCTTCTGGGCCAGGATGCCTCGCACGTGCGGCTGGCGGAGGGCGTGCCGAATCAGGTCCGGCTGCTGGTCAGGCGGAAACGCGATGTCCACGATCTGAACCTCGGGATCCTCGATCAACCGGAACGGGTCATCGTGAACGCGCGGAATGTTCCACCGTTCAGCTGCCTGCCTGGCGCGTTCCACGGATCGTGAGGCGATGGCCACCACCGGGAATCCGCCGCGGTGGTAAGCATCCAACTGGACGTCGGCCATGATGAAGCCGGCGCCGATACAACCGATCTTAAACTCTCGGCAACGGATGGGCGGGTCGGGTTGAAACGGATCGGGCATTTCTGATTTCCTTTCTCCTCAGCGTGTGTCCTCACTGCGGTTTTGCGGCAGCCCGGCCCGGACCGTGGCGGTGGTCAGGCTCGTGGGACGCAAAGGCCGCTTCCAGGAGCGTTCGGTCATCCAGGTCGTCATTGCGCACGACCAACGCTTGTTTGCCCCTCGCCAGGACTAAAACGGTCGAGGCGACTGCAAGAATCTCGGGGATCTCCGATGAAACCATCACGATCCCGATGCCCTGTCCGGCAAGGTCGTCGATCATCCGGTATAACTCCCCTTTAGTTCTGACGTCGACGCCGTTGGTCGGTTCATCCAGCAGCAAGACCCGGGGTCCGACGGCCAGACAGCGCGCCAGGATCGCTTTCTGCTGATTCCCGCCGCTCAGGTAGACGATTTCCTGGTCCAAACCCGCCGCGCGGATGCCGAGACGCTCAAAGAACCGCCGGGCCTCCTGGCGCTCCGCGCGGGTGCCGGCGAGCGGCTGTCGGCGGGCGTTTCTGAAGCTGACGGAGATGTTTTCCTCGACGGAAAGTTTTGGAAAAATGCCGTTCTGTTTGCGGCCTTCCGGCAGGATGCCGATGCCGCGCCGCCACGCCTGCACCGGAGAAGCGGGCCGGTCTTTGCGGTCAAATAAAGTGACGGTTCCGGCAACGCACCGCCGCACCCCGCAAAGCATCTCAAGCAGTTCCGTCCTTCCCGAACTGACCAAACCGAACACGCCGAGCACTTCGCCCTCCTTCAGTTCGAACGAGAACGGGCCGAAACCGCCGGGCGCGATGAGCTCCCGAACGGACATCACCGCCGGCGACTGCGGACGGGGTTGAACGGGACGACGTTCCGTCACGGAAAAAGCGCGGCCGGCCATGTCCTCGATCAAACGCTGCCGGTTGGTGTCGGCGATGGGCCGGTCGCTCACAAGGCGGCCGTCGCGGAGGACTGCCGCTCGATCCGCGATCGCGAGTGCTTCTTCGAGCCGGTGGCTGATGAAGACCAGCGACACGCCCCGGCCCCGGAATTCCCGGACGACCCGAAGGAGTGCCGCCACCTCATGGGTAGTCAACGA
>JAFAUY010000219.1 GCA_019243005.1 Verrucomicrobiota bacterium
GAGTACGCGATCAGCTTTGCCCGGCAGAAAGATTTTTTGAGGATCACCCTGCTAACCGACCGCCTCAACACCGAAGAGTCCGTGCGTTTTTTCGAGCGCTACAGTTTCCAGCGTTCAGAAATGGTACCGATGCGCCTCTGGCTGGGAAGTGCGGCCGAGTGGAGAGCGGCACGGCGGTAGGGCGGGCACGGCGACAGAGGTTCACCCGGCGAACACCGCGAGCCGCGGCGACCACGGCGGGAAAGAGTTCGGGGCTTCGCCTTCGAAGCCGGCCCGGCGACGTCGTTGGTCTGTGTTAATCTGTGGACCCCTTTTCTGTGTGGTCCACGGAAGCATTGGACCCGGTTCTACGACGCCTCCGAATGCCAAACCCCGAACCCCGAACTCTTCCCGCCGTGGTCGCCGCGGCTCGCGGTGTTCGCCGGGTGAACCTCTGTCGCCGTGCCCGCCTTACCGCCGTGGCCGTGCTCCCGAAAAAGCTGCCGGACGATCTCCTCGATCGGTTCTTCCTCCACGCTGAAGTCGCGCACCGCATTGTCGGCCAGGATTTCGCGGCAGACGTTCGCGACCTGTTCGCGCGGCACCTTGAGTTTAAGTTCAGGGGAAGGTGGGCCGGGGATGCGTACCACGCCGGCGGGCAGCCGCTTCGGCGGCGCGTCGAAGGTAAACCGGAGGTATTTTGCGCCGCCGTAACGTTCCAGGATATCGGCAAAAGCGCCGTCAAAGAAGACCTGGCCGTGGTCGATGATGATGACCCGCCGGCAGAGCTCTTCGATGTCCTGCATGTAATGGCTGGTGAGGATGGTCGAGATCCGGTTCTTTTCGTTGTAGAAGCGCAAAAAGTCGCGGACCTTTTGCTGGCTGATCACGTCGAGACCGATCGTGGGCTCATCCAGGAACAACACTTTCGGCTGGTGTAACAGAGCCGAGATCAGCTCCATCTTCATGCGCTCGCCGAGGCTGAGTTCGCGCACCATGGTACCGAGCTTGTCGCGAACGTCGAGCAGGTCGACAAGTTCGTCGACGGTGGCCCGGTACTGTCGTTCGGGGAGTTGGTAAATCGCGCGGTTTAATTCGAGCGACTCGCGGGCCGGCAGATCCCACCACAAGGCGTTTTTTTGTCCAAGAATCAGGCTGAACAGGCGTTTAAACGGCGTTTTGCGTTGCCAGGGCACAAACCCGAGCACCCGGGCGGTTCCTGACGTAGGCACCAGGAGCCCGGACAACATTTTCAGCACGGTGGTCTTGCCCGCTCCGTTCGGGCCAAGGAACCCGACGAGTTCCCCCTCCTCGATCGAAAATGAAACGTTACGGGCGGCAGGAACCTCCTCGTACTCGCGTGAGACCAATCCACGCAAGGCGCCGGCCAATCCCTCGCGTTTACGGTAGGTCCGGTAGGTCTTGCTGAGCCCTTCCGCAACGATCGTGCCCGCCATGCTACGCGGCTGATTTCGAGGCCTTTACCTGTCGCCTCCGTTTGAGGTGAACCTTGAGTTTCTCAATCGCCGCTTCACTCGTGATGCCGTACTTCTTGCGCAGAACCGGGATGGCGCCGTGCTCGATGAACTGGTCGGGCCAACCGATCCGGACCACCGGGGTCGGAATATTGGCTTCGTTCAGGTGCTCCATCACCGCGCAGCCGAAACCGTTGTGCAGAACGTGATCCTCGAACGTGCAGATCACGTCGACGCTTTGGGCAAAGAATTCGAGTGTGCCGGTGTCGATCGGCTTGATCCACCGCGGGTTGATGAGGGCAACGGAATAACCTTCGGCCTGCAGCAATTTTGCGGTTTCTTCGGCAAGGGCGAACATATGGCCGAGACCGAACAGCGCGACGTCGCGTCCGTGCTGGACAACCTCGGCCTTACCGATTTCGAGCAGACGCGGTTGCGGTTTCGGTTTGGCCCCGGTACCCGCGCCGCGGGGGTAACGGATCGCGATCGGGCCCTGGCGATAGTTGGCCATGGTCCAGAGCATATCGACGAACTCGTCTTCATCCTTGGGCTGCATGTGCACCATGTTGGGCACGTGGCGGAGGTAACCGATATCGAAGAGCCCGTGGTGGGTCGGGCCATCGTCAGCGGACAGCCCGGCGCGGTCCATGCAAAGCGCCACGTTCAGGTTTTGCAGCGAGATGTCGTGGATGATCATGTCGTAGGCGCGCTGCATGAAGGTCGAGTAAATCGTCAGGAACGGCAAGAACCCCTGAGTGGCCAGGCCGCAGGCGAAAAGTGCGGCGTGTTCTTCGGCGATTCCGACATCGAAATATTTGTCCGGATGCTTGGCGGCAAAGTGGAACAAGCCGGTGCCGGAGGGCATGGCGGCGGTAATCGCCATGATCCGGTTGTTGGTGTCGGCAAATTTGGCGAGCGTCTGCCCCAAGAGCTCGGAATAGGTTGGCGTGCTGGCGGCCGCCGTCTCGCCGGTCTCCAGTTTGAACTTACCCAGGCCATGAAACTTGTCCGGCTTGGCGATCGCCGGGGCGTACCCTTTGCCCTTCTGCGTGATGATGTGCAGGAGAACGGGTTCGTTCTGGCGTTTGAGGAACTCAAAGGTCTGGATCAGCAGCGGAATATCGTGCCCATCGATCGGCCCGTAATAGCGCAGGCCGAGTTCCTCAAAGATTACGCTGGGCAGGACCAGGTGCTTAACGCCTTCCTCGACTTTGGCGACGAGCTGGTGCGCGAAACGGCCGCCGATCATTTCAACGAACCTTTCCGCTTTCTCGTGCAGGTGACTGTAAGCGTCGCTGGTCACGATTTTGTTGAGGTAATTGGCGATGGCGCCGACGTTCTTGGCGATCGACCATTCGTTGTCATTGAGGACGACGATGAACTTCTTGGTGTTATCGGCGACGTTATTGAGCGCCTCGTAGCTGGTACCGCAGGTAAAGGCGGCGTCACCGGCCACCACGACCACATTTTCCTTGGAACCGCGGCGGTCACGGGCGACGGCCATGCCGAGGGCGGCCGAGAGGGCCGTTCCGGCGTGGCCTGCGCCGTAACAGTCGTGCTCGCTCTCGGTACGCAGGAGAAATCCGTTCAGGCCCTGGTGCTGGCGGATCGTGCCGAAACGGTCGCGGCGTCCGGTCAACAGCTTATGGACATACCCCTGGTGGCTGACGTCGAACACGAATTTGTCGGTCGGGGTATCAAAGACCCGGTGCAATGCGATGGTAAGCTCCACCACCCCGAGGTTAGGCCCAAGGTGCCCACCGGTTTGGGAGAGGACGGTGATCAGCTCGTCGCGAATCTCCTGGGCAAGCTCAGGCAGCCGCGCTTCGTCCAGCCGCTTAAGGTCGCTCGGGCCATTGATGGTGTCGAGGATTCGACCTCGGGTGGGTTTAGAAGAGACTGATTTCATGATCTTCGTGATTTTTGATCGCCTTCATGGCGTCCTTGGCCTTTACAGATTCCGCCGGAGCGGTTTTTTGCGTGGCCTCGCGGTTTAGCATTTCGATCCGGTTTTCGGCGGCAGTGAGCCTATCGTTACAAACGGCCACCAACCGGATGCCTTCTTCATACTGTACGATCAGATCCTCGAGAGGGAGCTTGGCCGACTCCATTTGCTCGACGATCTTTTCCAATTTTTCGATTGCGGCCTCAAAAGAGAGCTCCACGCCCTCGGACTCTGTATTAGGCATGCCTTATAAACGCCGAAGCTTAGACGGAGTGTAAAAGATTGCCACCAATAAATATTTGCCGAAATTTCACGGGATCTGCGACGGTTGAGCCTGGCCTGCATCGCTTCGCTCACCAATCCTTACACCTTCTTCTCAGAATGGCGGAGCGGTCTTTGCCCTGGAGGGGCAGCCGGCAGCAAGCGGCCCGGGACTTCAGTCCCGGGGTGACGTCTTTAAAAGAGACGATCCGTCCCGATGGGACGCAAGCCCCAGAGGGGCATTCTATCCAGGGACTACGATTCCCTGGCTTCTTTCCGCTGGCCCCCGGGGCCAAGACGGTTCTCAAACCTTTTTCTGCCGGATCGGGCAACCCGGGCCCGGTCAAGGATAACTCGGGAACTCGGCCGGGCTGCGCAGCTCTGAGGACAAACCGGGCAGCAACATGGAGGGTTCCCGGTTTGGTGATGCCGGCATGTCGGCGGCGGTAAGCTCAACGGTTATACCTTTGCCGTCACGCACCACGGTCACCGGCACCCGGTCGCCGGCGGTAAGGAAAAACGCCACGTTCAACGTGTCGGGCGCCGTCCGCACCTTGATCTGGCCGACCTGCAACAGGGTGTCACCGATCTGCAGGCCCGAGTTTTCTGCAGGCGAATGTTCTTCCAGGCCGGAAATCTCGACTTTGGAATCCCCGACGGCGTACTCGCGTTCCCGTACGGATACGCCCAGCCAACCGGGGCGCGCCGCACCGTAGCGGACATAATCAGACCGGATTTTCTCGGCGGCTTTCATCGGCAGCGCGTAGCAGGCGGATTGGTTGCCGATACTGCGGATCAGAATCCCGACCGCCTCGCCTTTCAGGTTGAGGATGGGCGAACCGGCTTCACCCTTTTGCACCGGCAGGTTGGCGCGCACGAGCGTGGTTGAAAAATAACGGTTCAAATATTTCAGGTCGAACCCCCCGACCAGACCGAAAGTGGGCGTGGCCGGCAGGTCGAGCGGGTAACCGATAGTAACGACCGGCGAGGCCAGCTTCAGCTCATCCGAGTTACCGAGCGGGATCCAGGGCGTATTGGCCTCGACTTTCAAGATGGCAACCCCGCTTTTCGCGTCCGCAACCAGGCGCCGGGCGGGATAACGATTGGAACCGAACTCTACGGTGATGTCGCGCGATTCACCACCGACGTCGTAGGCGGTGTAGATGGTACCATTCGGATCGATGAGAAAGCCGGTCCCGGCCAGCCTGCCGAAATCATCCTCGGACTCGATCCGGACCACCGCGCCTTTGGCGTTCTCGTAGATGCGTTGGACGTCGGCCGAAATGGAAGCCAGCGTCTCCTGTGAACGGGCCAGTCCGGCCGCGCTGAGCAAAAGCAGTAACGAGGTGCCGGCCGCCCGTGACGACCCGCGCCTGCCGCCTGTAAGGATACTGATCGCACCCACCATCCACCCGGGAAAAGCGTAGCCGCGGTACACAAGCTCCTTAACCATCACACCGGGAAACCGCCCCCGCAGACATTCCACCGCCGGCTGACACCGTGCACATCCCCAAACCGGTACGAACCGAGGCGTAAGCGGCGTTGCTTGCCATTCAGAAGTTAAAAGAAGCTTCGGTGCTCACCGGACGGCGTCCATCAAGCACGTAGCGGGGAAGGCTGGTATTCGATGGAGCGATTGACGGCGCGAGCCGGAGGCGGGCGGTGCGCTCAAAATCGGCCCATTCAAATTTGTGGTTAAGCGTGAGTCGCCCGGCAACCGCCCTGGCGCCGGGCGCAATGCTATCGACGGCTGAGCTTGACGCCAATTCGGGTTCCGGGGGTAAATTATTAAACACGCCTGAGCCGACGAGCGCCGCCAAGACGCAAAAGACGGCAAAGGCGCCTCCATAGGCATAGTTTGGAACGCGAAGGCTGAAAAGGCCTGATGCGGTGCGCTCCCACCAAATACGAAGCGCAGACCGCCGAAGCAGTTCTGCGCGCTGGCGCCGGTGAAACTCTTGCAGCGCTTGGTCGAAATATCCAGGGGGAGGTTGCTCGAACCGCTTAAGCCGAAGGAGCTGCTGTACCTGCTGTTCGTCGAGCATCATTTCTTTCTAAACTCTTCGAGATAATTCTGCAACTGCCTATGTGCATAGAACAGCCGTGAACGAACCGTCGCCTCAGGCACGCCCAGGATGCGGGCGATTTCTGCGTGTGGCATGCCTTGGATATCGAACATCGTCACAACTGCTCTGTGCTCTACAGACAGTTTCTGCATGGCTTCGTTCAATCTCTTTTGCAGCTCGGCCAGATCCACTTCGCGCAGGGGCGTGTTGGTGGCCGTCAACTCGAGGAAATCCTTATCGTTCTGGACGTTGGCATCCATATCGTCGAGGCTCATCTGGACACGGCGGCCACGTTTTTTGACGAAGTTAATCGTCATGTTGACCGCGATCGCGTGAATCCACGTATAAAAGCTCGACCTGCCACGAAAACCGTTAATTGACCGGTACGCCTTGGAAAAAATTTCGAGCAGCAGGTCATTGGCGTCCTCGTGGTTGGACGTCATGTTGTAGATGAGCGAGTAAATCCTGGGACTGTATTTCTGCCAGAGCGCATCGAACGCCCGGGTGTCGCCGTTCTGCGTCCGGCGCACGAGCGTTTCGTCATCGGGCAGCGATGCCTCCTCATCCATCGATTCCGGACCCGCAGGGGCCTCAGCGCACCAGGCGGCCGGTTTCGACGCGCCGGTTTTTTGCCCAGGCCGCCTCATTGTGGCCGGGGTCGGCCGGCATCTCCAGTCCGAAGCTCACGGTTTGAATGCGCGCCGGTAACGCGCCCAGACCGATCAAGGCGTCGCGCGTTGCCTGCGCCCGGCGTTCGCCCAAAGCGCGGTTGTACCCTTCGGTGCCGCGCTCGTTGGTAAAACTAGCTAAAATAACGTTTTTTCTTTCCTGCTTCATAAAACTGATCACCTGCTGCAGTTTCGGCATTCCGGCGCCGGCGTATTCCGGTTTCCGGGTGTTGGCGCAACCGGCCGGGACGAGCACCAACCCTCCGCCAAAGACGACGAGTTTTTTCATTCAAAAATTCTCAATGAGACCAGGTCGGCTCCGAGGTTCGTCCCAGGTCTCCCACGATGCGAGTCTCACGATTGCCGAGGGTATCGAGCATGTAAAGCCCGGAGCTGCGCGCGAAAAGGAGGTAACGCGAGTCGGGTCCCCAGACCGGGTTTTGCCCGTTTTCGGCGATTACACGGGCCGAGCCGGTGCCAAGTTCGAGGACGGCCACCTGGAAAGAGCCGCCGCTGCCTCGGACCATCACGGCCGTGCCTTTCCGGACCGTGATGACCGGCGAGGCCGGGTTCTGCCCGAAGAGCGTTGTCGCGGCGAAAAGCCACCAGCCGGAAACCTGAATCAAATTCATCGCTCAAACGCACCTGCCGTCTAAAATGCCACCAATGAAGAGGGCTTCGCGGCATCTTACACCGGTTTGTGACGTCCGCCCCTCTCCCGCGGTCACAGGGCGGGCACGGCGTAAGAATTCACACCGGTTCAGATTTGGAGGACACCTCACGACGGGACCTGTCCCTCTGCAACTTGTCTGTTCCTCTGCCATTTGTGGCATTTTTCGGCTTGTGGCATTTGCGGCATTCCACCGGCCTTGCCTTGCGGCCGGGGTCCGCGCTAGCGTGCCACCTTTCCCCGAGCATGACGGCGCGAATCGAAAAGGCATTTATTCTGGCGGCGGGCCTGGGAAAGCGGCTGCTTCCGCTTACCCGGGTGCTGCCGAAGCCGTTGCTGCCGGTTGTGGGCCGCCCGATCCTGGGTTTTGCGCTTGAGCACTTGCAACAACTCGGCACCAGACGTTTCGCCCTCAACGCGCACCACCTACTCCCAGCGTTCCATGCCGCTCTGCCCGGGCTGCTTGCACCCGGGTCCGACCTGCAGATCTTCCACGAGCCGGAGTTGCTGGAAACGGGTGGTGCGCTGGTAAACGCACGGGATTGGTTCGACGATGACCCGGTACTGGTGCACAGCGGGGACGTGGTTACCGACATAGACCTCGGCGCCGTGGTGGACGCGCATTTCCGCGAAAAAAACGTGGCCACCCTTGCGTTGAGGGAGACGGGTCTTGCTGCGCAGGTGGCCTTCGATCCGGCCACCGGGCAGGTGACGGATTTGCAGTCGGCCCTGGGCCGGCGGGCGCCTGTGCGGTTGGATTACGCCAACGTGGCCGTGATCAATGGAGAAATCCTGCGGTTTTATGATCCGGGGCCACGGCTGCTGGTAGCGGTGTTGCTGGATTGCCTGAGGCGGGGCGGGCGGCTCGGCGGGGTGGTGCTGAATGGCGGCGGCTGGTTTAACGTAGGGAGCCGCCACGAATACCTAACTTTGCACCGGGTGCTTCTCACCGCGGCCTGGCGGCCGGCGTTCACCCCACAGCCATGGTGGGCTCCTGAGGAGGTGGCCGGCGATGGACGCTACGCGGTGACGGGCGCAACCTGGGTCGCAGCGGGCGCGAAGGTCGGACCCGGCGCCGCGCTGCACGACACGATCGTCTGGGCAAAGTCCCGGGTGGCGCCCGGCACCCGTCTCGATGCGTGCGTGGTAACCGGGCAGGCCGTCGGACCCGGTACGTTTTTCAGGCAGGACTTTTGTGCATGAGTCTCGAGCATCTTATCAGTAAAACGCGGGGGCGCTTTCCCCGTTACAAGCAGTACGCGGTCGAGATTTTTTCCCTGGAGAAGGGCGGCTCGGACCGTAAATATTACCGGGTGACCATGAGCGAAGAATACTCGCTCATTCTGGTCAAGTGCGACCCGCAGATACCCGAGAACGCGCGTTTCGTCGCCATCGCGACCTTTCTTGAGGAGGCGGGGATTAACGCGCCGTTCATTTATTATCACGACCCGGTTGAGGGCCTGATCTGGATGCAGGACCTCGGCAACACCGACCTCTGGCATTACCGCCACGATCCGTGGCCGGTCCGGAAAGGTCTTTACGAGAATGTTCTGGACCAGGTGGCCACCCTTCACGCCGTCGACCTTCGTGCCACGGAACGGCTGGGTTTGCTGCCCGGCTTCGACGAGGGGCTCTACCGGTGGGAACAACATTACGGGTTTGAAAACTGTTTTGGCCGCTACTTCGGCCTTTCTTCCGAACAAATCCGGAAAGTGGCGGCGGCACCTGCCCTGGCGCGCCTGGCGGCCCAGCTTTGCCGTCATCCGCACCAACTGATCCACCGCGACCTGCAATCCCAGAACATTCTTATCTGGGAAGGAGCATCTTACCTGATCGATTTCCAAGGGATGCGGGCCGGCCTGGGGGCCTATGACCTGGCCTCACTCCTCTACGACCCGTACGTAACCTTAACGGCGCAGGAGCGCGCTGAACTGTTGCGCTACTATCATGCGCGGGCGCCGGTGCCGGCCGGCCTCGACGAGTTTACCGATCTGTTCCGGCGGTGCGCGCTCCAGCGTCTGCTGCAAGCGCTGGGTGCTTACGGGACGATCGGGCTCCTGCGCGGTAAACCGGAATTCTTGCGACACATTCATCCCGCGTTGCGCAACCTTCAGGAGGTTGCGTCTCAGATTGAAGGCTTTACTTTCCTGGCGGAGTTTACCGCCCAACTCCTCGAGTGTCCCCCGCCCCGCCCCAGCCCCACACCCAACCTAAACCCCAGCAAACCTTGTGAGCACACCCAAAGACAAACTGGATCGGTTGCCGCCGACCGTAGTGATCGAGAACATCCAGCCGAGCATCGAAGGCGGCCGTTACCCCGTGAAGAGGGTAGCCGGCGAGTCCCTCATGATCTCCGCGGATATCCTTAAAGAGGGTCACGATGTTACCGCGGCCGTTCTCAAGTGGCGGCCGCAGGGT
>JAFAUY010000370.1 GCA_019243005.1 Verrucomicrobiota bacterium
GACCGGTTTCCTTAACTGCGCCGGCGGCTGCAACGTCAGGGGCAGGCCGCCCCAGGCCCAAAGGCAGAAGTCAGCCAGGATCATGGCGATGCCGACCGTCAATAACGTACGCGGCAAATCGCCGTTTACGCGGTTGATCAGTTGGTAGACGATGAGGGCCGTCAGCCCGACGACCGCGGTGCCGACCAGCGTGCTGAGGAACCAATTGCCGGTCTTGCTCTGAACGGTGTAGCTCACATAAGCCCCGAGGATGTAGAAGACCCCATGGCTCATGTTGACTATTCTCATCAAGCCAAAAATGAGGGTGAAGCCGCTGGAGACGATAAAAAGCAGGGCCCCGTACGTGAGGCCGTTCATAACCAACAAGAACGCATTATTCATGATTCATTCTTCATTCTTTGCGTGCCGGCGAGGTTGGGCCTGCCCGGAACGGAACCGCCGGATCGTGTCGGCGACGCCCGACCGGACCGGGGTGGTTTCGGCCGTGGAGCCGGTGACGTAGCCGTCTGCGCCCGTCGCGCGCAGGGCGGCTGCCACCGTTTCGGGATCGCTAAAAGGGCCGCCATGAATCAGGGTGAAGACGTCGCGGCGGACGCTCCGGGCAGCTTTAATGATCTCCTGGAGCGCCTGAATGGCCTGGTCGAGGCGGTTTGGATCGTTGGTGCCGAGGGTAGTCAAACCGAGGTTAATCCCCAGCAGATGAGCGCCGGCTTCTACCATCGCCGTGGCTTGGCTTGAATCAAACACCCACGCTAAGGTTAGCAGATCATGTATAACGGCTTGGCGCACCAGCGACACCTCGCGCCCGAACCCGAGGCCCGCCGCTTCCAGGTGAGCCCGCAGGTCCGCTGAATAAATGCCGATGAACGGTTCATTGGTTACCCCGGCGACGCGCATGCCGGCCACCTCCATGAGCACCCGTTCAAGATCCACGCGGGGATCATGGGCGCCGATGCCCGCAAGCACGGGGGTGGATCCGGCCACGGCGATCACTTGCGGCAGCACTTCAAAGGTCAACCGGTTGGCGTCATCGTACGGCAGAAAGGCAAGCGCGGTCGGTAGCCCCATGATGCGGTAGACGGCTGTGTTGTAAACGGCCAGGAGATCCGCCCCGCCCTCCACCGCACCTTTTGCCGTGACGCCGCTGCCCACCCCGGCGCAAATCATCGGCCGTCGCTGCCGGCGGCCGTCCGCCAGCCGTTCGAGAATATCACGCAAGTTCATTTGATCAGGCCGCTACGGGATGGGACGCGTGCCACAAATTCAGGAAGGCGTCGGCGGCCGCGTCCGCAAACGCCGGGTCGTTGATGTTCGCGTCGATCTCCAGCCGGGGAATGCCGGCGCGAAGGGTCTGGCGGATCTGGTCATACATCGCCCTGTCCGCCTCGGGATCTATCCATGGGCCGTCCGGCGGCTGTTCATACTTGTCCTTGCCGCGCAATGGCAGGAGGACGGCCGTTCGGCCGGTTGAGCGATTGACCTTCTCCGCGAAAATGCGCCCCAGTTCCGCGCACTCCTGTACGTTCGCCCGCACAGCGCACACGTTGGCGTTGTGCACGATCAGCTTTCGTTCAGGAACGTCGAACGCGGCCGGCAAGGTCTGGCGCGGGCCGAAGTTGAGCACCTCCAACGCGCCCGGAACGACCACCTGGGGGATTCCGCGCCGGGCTGCCGCTTCCAGCCGGTGCGGCCCGGCTGAAAAGATGCCGCCCAGGTAATCGTCGGTCAGTTCGCTCGTGGTGTAGTCGATCACGCCATCAATCAGGCCCTCATCGATCATCTCTTCCATGGAGCGGCCGCCGGACCCGACGGCGTGGAAAACGATGGTCTCAAACTGATGCTGCTCGAGCCGGCGGACGATCCGGAGGACGCCGGGGGTGGTGATGCCGAACATCGTGATCGCGACGAGTGGTCGCTGCCCTTGGACGGGTGGCGCGGCCGCCCCGATGGCCATGCCGGCGATCGCGTTCACCGCGTTGGCGATGAGTTTGCGAGACACCCGGTTCAGGCCGGCGATGTCAGTCACCGAGTTTGCGATGTAAATGTCTTTTGTGCCCACGAAGCCGGAAACGTTGCCGGAGGCCAGCGTGGAAACCATCACTTTAGGAAGCCCTAAAGGCAGCGTTCGCATCGCCGCACTGATGACGGTGGTTCCGCCGGAGCCGCCAAGCCCCAGCACGCCGTCGCAACGCCCTTCCGCCTGGAGTCTTGCAAAAATCCGGATCAAACCCCTGGCCATCGTTTCCAGGGCGACGACGCGGGTGTCGGAGCCTTCACGCGTGAACCGAAGCTCCGAAAGCGGCTTGCCGCCGGCCCGGGCCACCTCCTCCGCAGGGATGTCCGGTTTGAAGGCGGGTTCACCAAGGACGCCAAAATCGACGACCAGCGGGGTAATCCCGTGCTCGAGGAGGCGGGTGCGGGCAAATTCGTATTCCGGACCCTTGGTGTCCAGGGTTCCGGGGAGAACGACGGTAGGCATGAGTTTCCTTCTGAGTTCGAATCGGGGGACGGCCGCCCGGAGGCGGAGGCGCTAGGGCGCAGGTTGGCGCCGGCCCAGTTTGAGCGCGTGGAATTCTTCCACGACATTTTTGATGGCGCGCTCGACGGGCAACCGTTCGATCGAGGATGCGCCGAGGTACCCGTCCACCGGCGTCCGGTCGAACGCGACCTGGACGGACGTTGGATCTTCAAACGGACCGCCGTGGGCTAAAACGATCACGTCGGAGCGAACGGCCCGGGCCGCCTCACACATGGCCACCAGTTTCTCACACGCCTCGTCGAGGTTCGGAACCTCTTTCGCACCGATCAGGCCGCCGCTGGTGAGACCCACGTGCGGACTGATGACGTCTGCGCCCGCCTCAGCCATCATCCGGCACTCACCCGGGGTGAAGGCGTACGCCGAGGTGAAAATGTCCCGGCGCCGGCATCGCTCAATGAGCTTGACTTCTTCCGGATAACCCAGGTTCGTGGCGTCGATGTGCTTGCGAAAGGTCCCGTCGTACAACCCCACCGTGGGCACGTTGGTGATGCCCGAAAAGCCCAACCGCATCATTTCATCGAGCAATTGGTCGATGTTGCGGTAAGGATCCGCCGCCCCGATCCCGCCGATGACGGGAGTTTCTTCAACCACCCGAAGCACGTGCCGTCCGAGGTCCAGGGTCATCTGATTGGAATCGCCGTACGCCAGGTAGCCCGCCAGAGATCCGTGACCGTCCATCCGAAACGGACCGGTATTGTAGATGAAGATGGCATCGATGCCTGCCCGATCCGCTGCTTTTGCCACCAGGCCGATGCCGGCGCCACCCATGATCAGGGGCTCACCGCGGCGGCGCTTTTGGTTGAGGCGATTGAGAAATTCACTGCGTGCATACTGTTTCATGGGGCTGATTTGGTCATGAGGGTTGCAGAACTAGTGGCCGGCACCGGTGTCGAGGGCCACCCCCAGGAGGCGCTCCCGGAGAGCCTGGTCCTGAAGCAAGACCTGACCCGGTACGCGGTTGGCGATTCGACCGGAGAGCATGATCAGGAGCTCGTCACGTACGAGCGAACTCACAAAATGCAGGTTTTGCTCAACGAGCAAAATGTGCATCTGCTGCTTGATGAGGAGTTCACAGGTTTCGATCAGGTGCGCGAGGATAACCGGAGACAAGCCTTCGGAGGGTTCATCCATTACCAGCAGTTTGGGGTTAGTCACCAGGGCACGGCCGATCGCCAGCATCTGTTGTTCACCCCCGGAGAGCGATCCGCCACTGAATCGGCGCCGTTCCGCCAGGCGCGGGAACAGCTGGTAAACCCGGTCCGGGGTCCAACTGTCAGCGCCCCCCGTGCGGGCGGCCACCTTCAGGTGTTCATGCACGCTCAGGGAAGGAAACACGGCACGGCCCTGAGGGACGTAAGCTATCCCCCGGCCGGCAATCTGGTAAGTTTTCAAATTGGTGATGTCCTGACCGGCAAAACGAATCTGGCCGCGCCGGGCAGGGATGAGTCCCATGATCGTACGCACGAGGGTGGTTTTGCCCATGCCGTTCCGGCCGACGATCCCAAGCACGCCGTGCGTCAGCGTCAGCGATGTCCCTTGCAGGACGTGCGCGGAATCCAGGTAGACATGCACGTTCTCAACCTTTAGCAAGGGCTCAGGCTCCGTGCTTTGTTCCAAGGTAAATCTCCTGCACCAGTGGGTTCGTCGTGATTCCCTGCGGATCACCTTCGGCCACCAGCCGCCCGTTATCCAGCACCGCAACGCGATCCGCCACCCGAAGGGCGATGTCCATGTCGTGCTCAACCAGCACCAGCGTTACGGCCCTGGGCAGGTCAGCCAGCAGCACCCGCAATTGGTTACGCTCAGAGGGGGAGAGACCGGCCGCCGGCTCATCGAGCAGGATGATTCGCGGGTTTTCGGCCAGGGCAAGGCCTAATTCCAATTGGCGGCGTTCCCCATGGGACAACTCGGCCACGGGGGACCGGAACCGGCTCTCCAACCCCATGGATCTGGCAATTTCTTCAGCACGCTGCAACCGTGCCTTATCACGTTGGATCTGGCGGATCGGATCGTAGCGGCTCTTTGAGCGGCCCAGGATCCCGAGGTACAGGTTGTGGGCAACGTCCAGTTCACTGAACAGGGCCGACACCTGGTAAGTGCGCGCGACGCCCGCCCGCGACCGCCGGAAAGCAGGCTGCCGGGTAACGTCGCGCGAAAACAGCTCGACCCGACCCGAGGTCGGCCGGAGGTCGCCCGTGATCAGGTTAAAAAGATCGGCAACGAATACCGGAACTCGGTCATTCAGGT
>JAFAUY010000153.1 GCA_019243005.1 Verrucomicrobiota bacterium
GGTGGCCCTGTTTACCGCCGGGCGCACCGGGTTCATGTTCAACGGCAACTGGGAGGTCCCGACGCTCGTTGATTTGCAAGCGAAGAAACAACTTCCGTTTGAGTACGGCATCGTCGCCTTCCCGAAACTTTACGAAGCTCCTGACACCTGGGCGGATTCACATCAGTTAGCCATCCCGAACAACAGCAAGACGCCGGCGTCCCCGGAGAAGGTGCAGGCCGCACTTAAGTTCATCGCCTTCGTTGTCAAGCAGCAAACCTGGGCGGGCGGCGGCCACATCCCGGCCTACCTGCCCGTTCAGCAAAGTGAAGCCTACAAGCAGATGTCGCCCAATAACGAGTACAGCCCGCAGGCTGCCCAGGACGTCTCCTTTGAGCCCAGCCTGCCGATCTTCGGGGTGGGCGGCCCGACCTTCACCGCCATCAGTAATTTCCTGGTTCCGGCGGTAGACGGCCAGATGACGGTCGACCAGGGCCTGAAGCAGTTCACGGCCGAACTCCAGAAGTTTGCGACGCAGGGGCAACAGCGCTAGCGCGAACGATTAAGGGAAAGGGAGCTTGAGTTACCGCACTGTCCGCCAGCAGTGCGGTCCCGGTGAAGCAAGGAATCAGGCAAGGAGGAAGCAGGCACCCGCCATGAACAGCACCGACCCGCCCGGAAAAGGCGTCCTGGCCGCGGCTACTGCGGCTGAACTGGACCGCCCGCAAACGCGCCCCCAAACGCCACGCCGGAGGAAATGGCCCGTCGCCTGGGCGTTCGTCGCTCCCTTTCTCTTCTTTTATGGGTTGTTCCTGATCTATCCAGCCATCCAGGTCTGCTACCTGAGCCTGACCAACTCGGACATCGCCGGCCAGGGCGGCTTCATCGGGCTCAGGAACTACGTCGAGTTGATGCGCGACCAGGACTTCTGGGCCTCGGTCGCGCATACCGTTTACTTCGTGGTTTTGACGGTTGTCCCGAATACGGCCGTTGGATTTTTTCTCGCGTTGCTGGTGGTCCGTTTAAAGCGGCTCCGTTTGCCCATGCTGTCGGCATTTTTCCTGCCCTACATCCTGCCCGTCAGCGTCGTGACCACGGCCGCACTCTGGATCCTGGACGCAAATTTCGGCATCTTTAACTATTTTGCGGGTACGAATGTGGCCTGGTTTCAAGACCCCGCCTGGGCCATGCCCGCGGTGGCCCTGGTGACCATCTGGTGGACCGTAGGGTTCAACATGCTCCTTTTCATCGCCGGCCTGCAAAACATACCCGGCGACCTGTACGAGGCGGCCGCGATCGACGGCGCGAACGCGCTTCAGCGATTTTTCAGAATTACCTGCCCGCTGATCTGGCCGGTGGCAAGCCTGGTGTTAGTGCTGCAGCTCATCGCGCAGTTCAAAATCTTTGACCAGGTTTACCTGCTCACGGGCGGAGGACCCTACAATTCGACGACGGTAGTCCTCCTCTACATGTATCGCGAGGCCTTCCAGCAAAATCGAGGCGGTTACGCCTCCGCGGTGGCGATCGTGCTCGTCGTTATCATCATCCTGGTCTCGGCCCTGCAGTTCCAGTTGCTGCGCTTCAGGCGTTCATGATGAAACCAAAACGCTTCTCGCCCTTAGGCGCGACCTGTACCGTCCTGACGGTGATTGTAGCCCTTGTCTGGCTCTTTCCCATTTACTGGATTGCGGCCACCTCCTTGAAGAGTGAAACGCAAACGATCGCGCTGCCGCCTTCCCTGGTGCCTTCTCCCCCGACGCTTGAATCTTTCATTTACGTAATTCAAAACTCCCCGATTTTCCGGTGGTACCTGAATACCGTGATCGTTGCGGGGGTGGTCACGTTCCTCTCGATTTTGTTCGCCTTGATGTGCAGCTACGCGCTGTCCCGGCTTGAGTTCAAGGGCAAGCCCGTGATTTACGCGCTGCTACTCGTCGGGTTCATGCTCCCGTTCAGCACGATGGCCATCCCGCTGTTCATGCTGATGAACAAGCTGCATTTCGTGAATTCGTACGCCGGGCTCATCCTGCCCCAGATCGCGACGCCGTTGTCGGTGATCGTTTTCAAACAATTCTTCGACGCGGTCCCCGGGGATTTCCGGCACGCCGCGGTGATCGACGGAGCGGGCGAATTCAGGATTCTGTTCCGTATCTATGTCCCGCTCAACTGGAGCATCATCTGGGCCATGAGCATCGTCACTTTCATCGGTACCTGGAACAACTTCTTCTGGCCGTTCATCATCACCAGCTCAACGCCGATGCTGACCATTCCGGTCGGTATGACCCAGGTCCAATCCGCGTACGGGATCGCCTTCGCCAAAACCTCCGCCATCGCCGTGATGGCTTCCATCCCTACGGCGGTCGCTTACCTTCTCTTCCAGAAACGAGTGACCCAGGGCGTGATGGCGGCCGCCGGAATCAAAGGCTGAGCGGATCACACGGTCACACGGCGGGCACGGCGAGAGGTCCCCGTAACCGACGGTGGTCATCGTCACGGCCGCCCACCACAGCGCGGAGCCAAACCCCCGAACCGGATCGCCCCGGCCGAACTGCGCGGCGTTCCCACGCCGTTCGCAAACCCAGATTGCGTTTCATTACGGCAAAGTCGAATGCCAGCCAACGCCATCCGCCTGCCGGCCACGCCTCATCGCTTCGGAATCTTCTTCAAACCCAGGAACGCCTCCGGCGCCGGCTTTTCGGAGGCTTGCCAGAGTTTGACGACCTCGAAGACGATCACGGTGGTGTACGTCACGGCCACCCAGACGCAGACCGCCTCGATGGGCAGACCGGCCCAGGCGCCGATGCAGAGGCCGAGCATCCGCTTAGGTTGGTAGCCCCACCATTGGTAGGGCAGAGCCAGCGTCGCTTCCCAGAGCAGGCTCACCAACAGGATGAAGAACAGCACCAGGCTGAAGGCTCGCCAGTTGATCGAGGCTCGGGCCGTGGGAAAAAACCCCGCCGCCGGGACGAACGACACGCCCACCAGGAAGGTGAAATACTCCGGGAAGCCCTCGCGCACCGGCGAAAGGATCTTCTTGTAGGCCACGGCCGCCCCGATCAGGACGACCCCCAGGATCACCGAGGGAAGGTGGAACCGGACGAGCCGGTCCATTTCCTTCGCGGCCCGCGAATAGTCGCTCACCTTGTAAGCCGCCAGCCAGTATTCATCCAACCAGAGGTAGAGGAGTAAGACGGCCAGGAAGCCGGCCAGGTAGAAGACGTACTCTTCGACCGGGACCGGGCGGTGCAAAGCCGGGGCGTCGATCCGCAGAGTGGCACCCGCATTGCGGAATACAAAGAAGCGGCTGGCGAAGAAAAAGTCAGTCCCGAAGCCTAAGGGCACAAGGATGGCGAGGGTCCGCCAGAAAGCGCTGCGGGGAAATTGCATGTCTTTGCGCGGCAGAAAGCCGAAGGCGATGGTCCCGATGGGCACCAGGAAAAGCAGCAGGCTCCAGGTGTAGCCCCGCGGGGTGGGATCGGGGCTGGTCATTTGGAGTTCGGCGGGGGAGCGCACCGTCATCAGGGTAAGGGCGGCCGGCAGGACAACGGTAGCAAGCATG
>JAFAUY010000150.1 GCA_019243005.1 Verrucomicrobiota bacterium
TGGCGCCGGCGGTCTTCTTCTACCTCTTGGCCCAAAAACACATCATCGCCGGCCTGACCTCCGGGGCCGTCAAAGGGTAAGAGGGCTACCCTTGAATCCCCCTGCGAGTCGATTTCGAATGCTTTGATCCGCAATCCGTATGGGTAAGACTTCGTTAAAACTTTATGAGCCCCGCATTCCCTGAAATCAGCAAAATCCCCTACGAGGGACCGTCCTCCAAAAATCCCCTGGCGTTCAAACATTACAATCCCACTGAAGTCGTCGAGGGTAAGACGATGGCCGACCAGCTTCGGTTTTCGGTGGCGTACTGGCACACCTTCCGAGCCGCTTTGAGTGACCCGTTCGGTACCGGAACCGCCATCCGCCCGTGGGACGATGGCTCGAACAGGGTTGAGAACGCATGCAATCGCGCGCGCGTGGCGTTTGAATTCATCGAGAAGCTGGGCGCACCCTTCTACGCCTTTCACGACCGGGACGTGGCGCCCGAAGGCGTCAACCTCGAGGAGTCCAACCGCAATCTCGATGCGGTGGTCAAAGTGCTCAAGGAAGAGCAGCAACGCACGGGAATCAAACTACTCTGGGCCACGGCCAACCTCTTTACCCATCCGCGTTTTCTGCACGGGGCGGCCACGAGCCCCAATGCCGACGTCTTTGTCTACGCCGCTGCGCAGGTGAAGAAGGCGCTCGAGGCGGCGCACGAGTTGGGCGCGGAAGGCTACGTCTTCTGGGGAGGTCGCGAAGGGTATTCCACCCTCTGGAATACCAATATAAAACGAGAGTTGGACCACCTGGCGAGGTTCTTTCATATGGCCGTCGACTACAAAAAAGCGATCGGCTTCAAGGGACCATTTTACATCGAACCGAAACCGAGGGAACCCACCAAACATCAATACGATTCGGACGCCGCCGCCTGTCTGAACTTCCTGCGCGAATACGGGCTGCTCGAACACTTCAAACTTAACCTGGAAACGAACCACGCCACGCTGGCCGGACACTCGATGGCTCACGAATGCGAAGTCGCCGCCGCCGCCGGCGCGCTTGGATCCATTGACGCCAATACCGGCGATGAATTGATCGGCTGGGACACGGACCAGTTCCCAACCAGCATTTATCTGACGACCCAGGTCATGCTGACCGTCCTGAAGATGGGCGGGTTCACGACGGGCGGCCTCAACTTTGACGCCAAGGTCCGGCGCGAAAGCTTCGAACCGGTGGATCTCTTTTATGCGCACATTGGCGGCATGGATACCTTCGCCCGCGGCTTGAAGATCGCCGCGGCGATTCGTGCCGATGGCCGCCTGGCCGAAATGCTGAAGCAGCGTTATACGTCGTGGGACAGCGGCATCGGTGCGTCCATCGAAGGGGGCAAGGAAGATTTCGCCTCGCTTGAAAAATACGCGCTGAGCCAGCCCGACCCGGTCCAGCACACGAGCGGGCGCCAGGAATTGTTCGAGAACATCGTGAATGAGTTGATCTGCTGATCGGCGCCCAGCCGCAGGATCCTTTTTCAGACCATAAAAGCGGGCCGGGACGCTTGCGCGCTGTCCCGGCCCTTTCTGTGTATCAACAACGCGCTCTGCCCGCCGCAGGGCCCCTGAACGCGCGGTTTACAACGAGCGGCGTGACCGCTCGTCCTCAACCTGTTTGGAGCTGGCCGCACCGGAACCAGACGGGTCCTCCCGCCGTGGATTATCTCCGGACAGGGTTTGGCGGAGGTGGGAAATGCCGGCCCCCGTAACCGGGGTGGTTCCTCCCTCAGGTCCGAGCACGTCCTGGGCCGGAGCATCCGGGATGACGGTTTCAGCGCCACCGGTCCGTGCACTGATCAGGTCGCCGGTTCGTCCGGTCCCGGTAAAATTACCGGTTGCTTGGGCGCTGGCGGCATTATCGTCCGCCGTCCGATCACCGCCACGCGATTCGGTTGTGGTCGAGATGTCGTGAGCACCGGATTCCTCAAAGATCCGCTTGGCCTCTTTCGCGCGGTCGGCACTCTCCGTATGCACGGAAATCAGGATACCGCCTTCCTTAACCGCTCCCTGGTACCGTTTGGCTTCGTACTCAGGAACGCCCAAGCCGATCAGCGCGCCGGCGATGCCGCCGAGGCCCGCCCCGATGGCGCCTCCGCTCAGCGCCGCCATGACCGGACCGGCCGCGATAAAGGGGCCGAGCCCAGGGATCGCCAGGGAACCGAGGCCCGCCATCAGGCCGACGATACCCCCGAGAGTTCCGCCGGTGCCCGCGCCGATGGTAGCGCCTTCGGGCAACTTGGTTTCCTTCTCGTGCGCAAATTCCCGGGTGCTGCTCTTGTCAGCAAACAGCACCGAAATGTCGTCTTGGGAGAAGCCGACCGCGGTGAGCCTCTCGACGGTCGCGCGAGCCTGCTCCTCGGAATCTACCAGCGCAAGTGTGGAACGTTTCATAACGAATTTGTACAGTCTATAACGATATTATAAGTTGTTTCCAGATGAACGTTGAATTTAAATCGCAACCATCATTAATGGCGCGCTTTAACCTCCAGTTCATTCTTTACCTTTGCCTTCCCGACGACTTGAATGGCCTTCTCTGCCACGGCGTTCTTTTCCTGTTCACTATCTACCGGCCCCCGCAGAGTTACCATCCCCCCGTTGACAATGATCTTGGAATTTTTGGCGTCAAATGAGAGCGCCTTATCCTGAACCACCGAGGCGCGAATCTTCTGCACGATGCCGATATCGTTTGGGTCATTGGATTGTTTATCCGCCGTTGCGGCTTTATCTCCTTGACCGCCGGCGTTGTGTGCGGTGTTATCCGCATTGACCACCTTTCCGGAATGACCAGCGTTAGGTGCCGGCGCAGCCTGCTGCGCCGATGAGACGCAGATCGTCGATAAGGATAAACAAGAAACCAGGTACAGTCGTTTCATGCGGTAGGAACTTCGACGCTCCCGGTTGGAGTGGATGTAACGTGAGTTGCCTGACGCCCTTGTAGGGTCGATGCCAAGCGGAGCGAGTAAGTTGTGCGATCCTGCGCAGGGGCGCCGCTTACCATGCGTTAGTAAATCCTAACCGTTCGGGCGGAAGGTTCTCCCCGCTCAGGCGCGAACGCCGCTCGGCGGCGGGGCGGTCTCCGTGCGATCGTGCCCGCCGTTTTCACGCGCCAAAAACGCGGGGAGATCGCCCAGGGTCGCGAGGATGATATCTGGGGCGATGCCCCAAGGGTCGAACGTTTTGGCACCGCCGCGGTTCAGCCATGCGCCCGCAACCCGGCCGACTTGGCGCCGATAACGTCTCACGGGTTGCCCGAGACCAGCCAGACACGGCCGGGCCGGCCGTTTCCGGTTCGTCTGAAGACAGGCGGGCGGCCGCAACGCGGCAAGGCGTCCGTGTCCGTGGACCGTGCGGTCCGTGATGAAGGCCGCAATTGAATGATTTAGAAAATCACCCGTCCAATCTGTAACAAACTTCATCGCAGGATGGAGTCAACTAAGGAGCATTAATGCTGCATTACGCGATAATCTTTCTAGTTATTGCCATCATCGCCGCGATCTTCGGTTTCAGCGGCCTTGCCGGAACAGCTGCGTGGATTGCGCACGTGTTGTTTGTTGTCTTCCTCGTACTGTTCATCCTGTCCTTCTTCTTCGGCCGACGATCACCTTTGTAACGGCCCGAGTTAAAAGGGTTGGGTTGGAAGCGCCGGCGGAAGTGTAACGCTTTCGCCGGCTCTTTGCGTTTGGCGTTCGGTCACACGGCGGCCACAGCGGAAAAGGCTCACACGGCGCCGTGGTCGCCGTGTGAACCCTTACGCCCTGCCCGGCGTGTGACTGACGGTGCTGGCCAAGCGGGTGCATTTCTGATTCGTTCAAGCCTGACCTCCACACCATGCGACTCCTCCCGATTATCGTAATGATGGCCGCCGGAATTTTCATCTCGGTGCAGGGGCCGGTGAACCTGCGCCTTCGTCAGGCGACGGAATCACCGGTCTTCAGTGCCGCCATCTCTTTTTTTTCGGGCGCCCTGATCTTGCTGACGATCGCCGCCGCAGGGGGATTTGGCGGATTCGGCGCAGGGTTTCGTGGTTTGTCGACGGCGCCGTGGTGGGCCTACCTTGGCGGGGCGTTAGGGATCACGTTTGTCCTCGGAGCGATTCTTTGCATTCCGATCGCCGGCACCGTTGTGGTGATCTGCTCCGGGATTCTTGGCCAGATGCTGGGGAGCATGCTGGTGGACTCCTTCGGATGGTTCGGCGTTCAGCGGATCGCGCCGACCCCGATGCGGGTGTTGGGCGTGATCTTCGTGTTCGTTGGCGTCCTGCTCGTCCAAAAAAAGTAACAAGCAGCGCCGGCCCCCACCGGTCCAAAGACGGGCGCAGGTCCCGTGCCCGAGCCGGTACGGGCAAGCGGAGAAGCGCTGCCGCCGGATGGCTTTATTCTGCCACGAATTCCTTCGCCAGCTCGATCTCGCCGATTTTCGCGGCCGGACCCAGCATCGTAAGATTGAACTCAGGATCGACCGTGATCTCAAGCTGTCCCCCCGGCATGGTAACCGTGATGGGGGTCGTGCAGAGCCCCAGGCGGACGCAAGCCGCGGCTGCGGCGCAACTGCTGCTGCCGGAAGCCAGCGTGTAACCGGCGCCGCGCTCCCAGATTTCGATCCGCAGCTCGTGCGGCCGGATGACTTTTGCGAATTGGACGTTAGTCCGGTTCGGAAAGTTGGGATGGGTTTCGATTTGAGGGCCGAATTTGACCGCCAACTCCGGACCAAGTTGTTCAACGGGAATAACGCAATGCGGGTTGCCGACCGTGACCGCCGTGTAGCGAAATTCCCCTCCGCCCACCACGATCGGTTCGTCAACGACGTCGCGACGTAAACCGGCAACCGGGATCTTTGCGCTATCGAAGCTGGCGTACCCCATCTCCACAAAGATGTTTCTGCCCGCGTCGCGCACGTGGGCGCGCACCAGGCCGCCCAACGTCCGGACGCGGAAAGGCTGGCCGGCCACAAGGCGCTGGTCCCAGAGGTATCTGGCGAAGATGCGCAACCCGTTCCCGCTCTTTTCGGCTTCGGACCCGTCCGGGTTAAGGATACGCAGGCCGAACTCGGCGTCCTCTGCGGGCATCGACGGCACGAGGATTCCGTCGGAGCCGATCCCGAAATGACGATGGCAAATCTTTCGGATCAGCGCCTCATTGAGGAGCGCGGCGCCGCCTTGGTGCAGAATGAGGTAGTCATTACCCAACGCTTGGTACTTGTGCAGGCGTAACGGGGTGTCGGACATAGCAGAAGGCGAGCTTAGAATCGGCAAACTTGCTGTAAAACCAAAAATTATGCGCCGGCGGCCTGCGCCTGGGGAGCACCTTTGTGCCGCAACTTCGGTGAGAAACGCTGATGCAAGTCCGGCGCTGGAAGTGTGGCCTCCGGCTTGATTCCGTCCTTGCGCTTGACCAGATTTCGTCTCGTGGTCGCAGCCCTGCCCCGAACGCTGAACTTTGCCTTCGCCGTGGTTGTCCTCGTCCTGGCGCTGGACGGAAGCATTTGTTTTATCTCGTTGTACCGTCTGATCATCAACCAACGGCTGGTTCTCGATTCGGAAACATTCCTCCAGCAAATCAACGACACGCTTTCCCTGGTCAAGGATGCCGAAACGGGACAACGCGGCTACCTGCTGGGCGGCGAAGACCAATTCCTGGAACCGTACCACGCCGCGGTGCAGGACCTGCAGGTCCTGCTGCCGGCGCTGGTGCAGGAAGCCGGGAACGTCTTTCACGGGCGCCGTGACCTGATTGCCCGTTACGAGACGGCAGTCCAGGATACGCTGAACTTTCTGGCGATGGCGATCCAGAAACAAGCGACCATGCGCGCGCGCGGGGCAGGCAACGTGACCAGGGCGGAACAACTGGCTCTGGTAACCCGAGGCAAGCAGTTGATGGACAGCGCGCGGGCGGTCGCGGCTGAGCTCATCGCGGCCGAGCGAACCGGCTTGGCCGCCGTACACAAGCAATCCGGCCGAAACGTGCGCTGGACCTATGCCACCTTCGGTTTAGCGACGGCCCTTAACCTGGCACTCCTGGTTGCCCTATACCGGATGGTCTGGCGCGATGTGGAGACGCGGGAGAGAACGGCTAGACAATTGGCCGAAAGCGAAGGGCAGCTAACGGCGGCGGTGGACTCGTTGCGAAGCAGTGAAAGCCGGCTCCAAGCCGTCTTCAACCTGAGCTCGGCCGGCCTCGCGCAGACCAACCGGACCGGGAAGTTTACCCTGGCCAACGCTCGATTTGCCGAAATTGTGGGCTACTCGCTCGACGACCTGCTCGGCATGGACCTACAGAAAGTTGTTCAAAATCCCGGCAGTGGATCATCTACCGCGGTGGTCGAAGTGGGCCGCCGCGAAAGGCGCCTGGCCCGGAGGGATGGAAAGGAGCTCTGGGTCCTGGAGAGCGTCAGGCCCATTCAGGATACCGGAGCGGGTACGATCGGGTTTGTTACGGCGCTGGTCGACATCACCTCGCGAAAACAGGCTGAAGAAGAGCTACAGGACCTGCTCTTCACCCTTGAACAGCGGGTTGAACAGCGCACCGCCGAGCTTGAGGAGCTCAACCGCCAACTCGAAGCGTTCACCTACACGGTGTCGCACGACCTGAGGGCGCCCTTACGGGGCATCCAGGGGTTCGCCGAGGCGCTTCGCGAAGATTACCGGGACAAGCTGGACGACAACGGGCAGGAATACCTGCGACGCGTTGAAGGCGGTGCACGAAGGATGGAAGTGCTCATTGAGGACCTGCTGGCCTACAGCCGCTTGAGCCGAACCAACTTCAGCCTCAGCCCGGTGTCGCTGGGGACCGCCCTGCAGGAGGCAATGACGCTGCTGGAAGGCGACGTCCGCGAGCGCTCGGCCCAGATCACGATCCCGGAGCAGCTTCCGGCCGTCTGCGCGCATCTGCCGACGTTGGTGCAGGTGCTGCAGAACCTGTTGTCCAACGCCCTCAAATTTACAGCGCCGGGCAAGTCTCCGGTCGTCGCAATAAACGCCGAGACAGCGGATGAGTTTGTACGCCTTTCGATTCGGGATTACGGTATCGGAATCGAGCCCGGCTTTTCTGAACGCATCTTCCAGGTTTTCGAACGGCTTCACGGGCAAGATCAATTCCCGGGGACCGGGATCGGCTTGGCGATTGTTAAGAAGGGGGTTGAACGGATGGGAGGAACTTGCGGGGTGGAGTCAGAGATAAACCGCGGAAGCAATTTTTGGGTTCGGTTACGCAGGGCACCCGGCGTTACATGAGCAGACTCTCAAGGTTTTTGATCGTCGTGGCTGAGGATAACCGTGATGATGCGCTTCTTATCCAGCGGTCGTTGCGCCAGGCGGGTATCTCGCAGCCCATTAACGTGCTTGAGGATGGGGACGCGACCATACGTTACCTTGCCGGAGAGGGGATTTATGCGGACCGGTACCGGTACCCGTTGCCGGACCTGCTCTTATTGGATCTCAAGCTGCCGCGCAAAGATGGTTTTGAGGTCCTGGGGTGGTTGCGGGCGCAGGCGGGATTGCACCGCCTGGTGGTAACGGTGCTGACGGGTTCTCGCGAACAGACGGACGTGCAGCGTGCGTATGAGCTTGGTGCGAATTCATACCTGGTGAAGCCGGTCGGGCTGCGGGCGATTACCAGGCTGGGCGAGAGCCTCTGCCAATACTGGGTTAACACCAATGAAGGACCGTCGCTTGGTTAAGAGAAAGTTTGGCGGTTCGGGAGCCGCTATCTACGCTGGCCGTTATTTGGCTCGTATGAAGAAGGGTGAACTTTATGAACGCGTCGCGTGTTTCTGTTCTGCTTGTCGATGATAATCCGGATGATCGGGAACTTGCCAAACGCGCAATTCGCAACGGAATTGCCGACGCCGCGTTTATCGAGAGCGAAACGGACGCGGATTTTTCAAGGGCGTTAATTGAGTCTGGATTCACCGTTGCAATCGTCGACTACCGGCTGGGGTGGACGGACGGCTTGTGCCTGCTGGACCGCCTCAAGAAGCATGACCCGACGATGCCGGTGATCATGTTCACCAATACTGGCACCGAAGACGTGTGCGCCCAGGGAATGAAGGCCGGGCTCTTCGATTACATCATTAAACGGCGGGATCAGTTTCCGAAACTGCCCGTCTCGATCCGGGCGGCCCTCGAGTTCCGGCGGACGCGCGAAGAGCTTCAGTGGCAGGCGACGCGCCTGTCGGAGTTGCTGGAACGCGAACGGAGGGCCCGGGCCGAAGCTGAGATCGCGCGGACGGAAGCCGAGCG
This sequence comes from Verrucomicrobiota bacterium, assembly GCA_019243005.1. Classification (GTDB taxonomy): domain Bacteria; phylum Verrucomicrobiota; class Verrucomicrobiia; order Chthoniobacterales; family JAFAMB01; genus JAFBAP01. Next base: position 8,266 of record JAFAUY010000150.1, read on the forward strand.
CGCAAACCGGCTCAAAGACGAGTTCCTGGCGACGGTCTCGCATGAGCTCAGGACGCCGCTCAATGCGGTGCTTGGCTGGGCGGCTTTGCTGGCGAACGAAAAAATTGCGGATCTGCAGGAGATCCGTCGCGGGCTGAAGGTGATCGAGAAGAACGCCCGGGTCCAGGCGCAATTGATCGATGATCTCCTGGATTTGTCGTTGATCGTTTCCGGGCGAATCCGGCTGGAGCTTGACCGGGTTGACCTGGTCTCGGCGGTTCAGTCGGCGATTGAAGCGGTGCGGATTTCAGCCGAGCAAAAGCGCATCGAAATTACCCGGCTGCTGGACCCGAAGGCGGGCCCGGTTCGCGGAGATACCTCGCGGCTTCAACAGATCGTTTGGAACCTTCTGACCAACGCCGTGAAATTCACGCCGGAGGGCGGCAAGATTGGTGTCGTTGTGCAGAGGGTTGGCCCGCGCGTCGCGATCGGCGTGACTGACACCGGGATCGGGATCCGCCGGGAGTTGTTGCCCATCATCTTCGAGCAATTCCGGCAGGGCGATAACTCCCTGACCCGCAAATACGGCGGTTTGGGGATCGGGTTGGCGGTGGTGAAAAGCCTGGTGGAACTGCACGGCGGGTACGTTGAAGTGCACAGCGGGGGCGAAGGCCAGGGGGCGACGTTCACGGTTTTTTTGCCGGTGTGCGCGCTCCCGGAGGATGCTCAGGAAACCGGGGGCCAGCGGACGGAGCTGGCCATATCCGACGAGGCGGCCGCGGCGCTGGCCGGCCTGCGCGTGCTGGTGGTGGAAGATGACCTGGACACCGCGGACCTCGTCGCTCGCGTGCTTCGGGAGTATGGCATCGGCGTTGAGTCCGTCTTGTCGGCGCAGGAAGCATTGGGCCGGCTGAAGGAGGGGCGCTTTGGCGTGTTGCTCAGCGATATCGGCATGCCGGGGCAAAGCGGTTACGCCTTGATTGCGCAAGTCCGCGCGTTGCCGTCCCATCAAAATGGGAGTATCCCGGCGGCGGCCTTGACGGCGCTGGCACGGTCCGAAGACCGCCAACGAGCGCTCCTGGCCGGTTTCGACACCCACTTGGCCAAGCCGATTGATCCCAACGAACTGGTTGCACTCGTCGCCTCACTAGCCCTTCGTTCACGGCGGGGCGCCAGGTGATGCGGTAAGGTGGGGCAACAACCTGACCCTTGTTTCCGGTTCGGCACGGATCATCCGCGTGCGTATTCCACCGCCTCTGCCTGATGATCCTGGTCGAATATCTCAACATGAAGACCCAAACGACTCCCAAGAGCCACTACGATCTGGACCGGACCAATGAAAAAATTCAGCTTGGCCTCGACCAGGAGTCCCGCACCCAGGTCTGCGAACTCCTGCAGCGGGTCCTGGCCGACGAGATCACCCTGTATACCAAGACCCGCAACTATCACTGGAACGTGATGGGTCCGCGCTTTCACACCCTGCACGTTTTCCTGGAGGAACAGTACCAGGCGCTCCAGGAAAAATCAGATGAAGTGGCGGAACGCATCCGTTCTCTGGGTGAATACGCTGCGGGTTCCATGAATGAATTTATCGAGTTGACGCGTCTGGAGGAGCAACTGCCCGGTGAGCACCCAACGGCCACGCAGATGATTGCCCGCTTGGCCGACGACCACGAGGCGATCGTTCGGACGCTGCGTGAAGACGTCGACAAATGCGACGACGAATACGACGATACCGGCACGGCGGATTTCCTGACCGGCTTGATGGAGGATCATGAAAAGATGGCATGGATGCTTAGGGCTCATCTTGCCACCGAGGCGGATTGAGGTCGGCGACGGTACCTTCGTCCCGGATTGCCGCCATGGTTTTATCGGCGCGGCGGTGCGAAAGGCATTCGGCCGGCGCCTGCAGGGGCCGGCCCGAGCCGTTGAAAGCGGCGCGGGCCCGGTTCAGATTCGCCGGTTTCGTCCCGGTTCGGATCTGGCGACCTGCGTCGAGATTTACTACCGGACCCGGCGCGAAAGCTTTACCTGGCTGCCTCGATCCCGATTCAGGCGCAGCGATTTTCTGGTCGATACATTCGAAGAGGAGCTTTTCGTCGCTGAACAGGACGGCAAGGTGATCGCCTTTGCGGGCGTCTATGCGCCGGAGGATTTTCTGCACCACCTGTACGTGGCCCGTGAGCATCAGGGCCGCGGTGCAGGGTCGGCTCTGCTCCGGTACCTTCTCCACCGGTCAGAGGGTCGGCTGCGCCTGAAATGTTTGTGTAGAAACGAGCGCGCCCTTGCTTTTTACCGCGGGCAAGGGTGGCGGGAGGGAGACCACGGCTGGGATGCGTTCGGTCAGTGGGTGACGTTGCACGGGCCCGCGCTGGTTGCACCGCCGTAACGCCCGATACAAGCGGCCAATCCAATCTGAACAAACCGAACCGAATTCCGAATTCATGATCATCCAACGGAGCTCGAACGACCAATCGGCCATTGCCATCAGCCAGGTTGCCCATTCATGGATGTCGGGCCAGATGGCACGCGAGTGGGGCAATGCCGAATTTGGAACGTTCGAGCCCCGCGAGCCGCTTTGCTATGCGGCCGAGCAGCACGACATCGGCTTCTTTTCGTGGGAAAGACGCCCACGCTGGAACCCCGGGACGGGGTTTCCGTTTACGTTTGAGGACCTGCCGATCAGCGAACACATCGAAATCTGGCAACAGGGCATCGACCAGTTAGGGACAGTCTCGGCCTACGCCGCATTGATGGCGTCCTTCCATTTTGCGGGACTTTGCGAGCGGCACAGCCGTAAGGGGGTCGAGGCCGGCTCCCGGACGGCGGAAGCTTTTCTGCGCGACCAGCGCCGCCATCGAGAGGAACTCCTTGCTTTCATCGCCAGGGATTGGACCGCGCGCGCCGGTTGCACGGAGGAGGCGATTTCGAACAACCGCAAACTTATCGCGACGTGGGATCTGCTTTCTTTGCAGCTTTCCCGAAACCCTTCCAAAGCGTTTGATATTGAAGGTGTACCGTGGACGGGCGGCAGCGGTGGATGCACGCTTTCCATCAGCCCGTCCGCATTCAGCGGCCGCGTGTTCCACGTTAATCCGTGGCCATTTTCCTCCTCGCCCCTGCGGCTCTGCTGTGAAGGTTATCTTTTCGAGCGCCCTTTTCGTTCCCAGGAAGAACTCGACCAAGCTTTCACCGCACGGAGCGTTTCCCGTCTCCCCATCGAGTACATCCTCCTGCCAAGAACCTGAGTGCCACCCGCGGCCGTTACTTCCTGGCATGGACCGATAACATCCACAGTGGAAAATAGTGCGCGTACATCGTGTAGCGCAGGTAAAAGACGTTCGGGAAGCCGGTGCCGGTGGCCAGAGGCTCCAGCCAGGTGCCGTCTTCCCGCTGCGTTTCGATCAGGTAACGAATGCCGCTTTGGAAAGCGGGGGTTGAAGTTTGCTCAGCCGCCGACAAGCCGAGCAGGGCCCAAGCGGTTTGTGACGGCGTGCTCTCGCAGCGCACAAACTGGTCTTCGGCGTAACTGGCGCAGCTTTCGCCCCAGCCGCCGTCGCGATTTTGCGTACTGATGAGAAACTGAGCCGCCTTTTCGAACACCCGCCGCTCGTCGCAACGGGCAAACTGCAATCCGCGCAGGGCGAGGAACGTGCCGTAAATGTACGCGACGCCCCACCGGCCATACCAACTGCCGTCCTCACGCTGGTTGCGAAGCAGCCAGCGGACGCCCCGCCAGATCGACGGGTCATGCAACGACCCCCCTCGGCGCACCAGGCATTCCAAGACTCTGCCGGTGATGTCCGCACAAGTCGGGTCCAGCATGGCGTTGTGATCCGAAAACGGGACGCTGTTCAAAAGGTTCCAATCGTTGTCGGCATCGAAGGCGGCGTAACCTCCGTCCCGGGATTGCATGCCCCGCAACCAGGTAACCGCTCGCCCCTCAACCCGCGCCTGCTTTTCCGGATCCGAACCCCGGGCATGCATCAGGCCGAGCAGCACCATGGCGGTGTCGTCGATGTCGGGGTAATGATCGTTGAGGAATTCGAAAGACCAGCCTGACGGCGGGAGGTGCGGGCGTTTGGTGACCCAATCCCCCCGGTGCCGGACCTCCTTGGACAGCAACCAATCGCCGGCTTTGCGCATCGTCTGTTCATTGCCCAGACCGCTCTCGCCCAGAACGAAGCTCGAATAGGCGGTATCCCAGATCGGGGAAAAGCACGGCTGGAAATACAGCTCATCCTCTTTCTCGGTCAGCAGCTTATCGAACTGGTGGCGCGCTTCGACGGCGAAGGGATGATCCAACGGGTAATCCAGGGCATCCAGCGCCATCACGGTGTACATGATGGACGGGTAAATCGCGGCCAGGCCGTCGCTGTTGCGGCACCGCTCGATCATCCAGCGCTCAGCTTGGCGTACGGCGGCGATCCTCACCTCGCGGAGGCCGCGCCGTTCCCATACCTTGAAAAACTTATCAAGCTGGTGAAAAAACAGCGCCAGGAAATGGTCACGCTTCGGTATGGAGAGCTTCACGCCCGGCGCGTAAAGCTCCTCGACGTCCGGGCCCTTGGCGATGGTGCGCACGCCGCCCACGGACTGGACGATGGAGAGGGGGATAATGATTGCGCGGGTCCACGACGCCATCTCGTAGAGGACGCCGCCCGGATAGAAATTGCCGCCTGGTAAAAGGATGATTTCCGGTGGGATCGTGGGCGCGAACTTTTTTGGAAACAGGCCGAGCAGGCTCAGGTTGATGCGGGTATAACTATTGCATGCCTGCAGCCCGCCGAGGGCCTGGATCTTGTCGCGCGCCCGCTTGAGGATGGAATTATCCGCGGTGTAGCCGGCCAGTTTGAGCGCGGTGTAAGCCTTGACCGACACATTCACGTCGGCGGGGCCGCCCGGATAGATCGGCCAGCCGCCGCTGGGCAACATTTGCGAGCAGATGCGCCGGCAGGCTTTACGGATACGCACTTCCGCAAGGGGCGCCGGCCGGGTTCGGCGCTGCAGCCAACGTTCCAGCAGGATGTAATCCGCTTCCAGGGAAACGTCGGCCAGCAGTTCGCCGCACCAGTAGCCCTCGGACGTCTGTAAGGCGACGAGTGACTCGGCGGCCCGTTTAGTGGCGCCGTAAGCGGCGCGACGGGTGGTGCGCTGGCTTTGAACAACTTGAGCAAGATTCTGCGCCACGTACGCAGCTTCCTGCTGAATCGGAAAAACCCGTCTCATATGGCGATTGGAATGATGTCATAGCGCGGGTTGCGGCAGAACGCCAGTCTTTCGCCTGCGGCGCTCCTGGTTTCGCCCTCGGCCGGTACACGGGATGAGCGCGGACGGTGAAGCAAAAAAAGGCCGCGCAATCATTCCTTTTTGGGCTAGGTTAGCGGCCCTTCGGGTGGACAGAAGGCAGAAAATGGCTGTAGTCAATAATCATCTCGGGTGCCGTTTCGGCCACTTCGGGCTGCCTCGATCCCGTTGTTCCCAGTGTGCTCAATACCGCTATGACGTCCGCTGAACCATCGCCGGCCCGCCAAACGCCTGCGCGCTGGACCCGTTACCGTCGCGTGGCCAGTGCCGCGGCGATATTGATCATCATCCTGGCGAGTTATTTCATTTTGAGCGCCGGCAAGGACTTTCTGGTTCCGCTGGTCACGGGATTCATCGTCGTCTACCTGGTAAGTATCCTGAACCGGCAGATCGCCAAGGTGCGCCTGGCGGGCCGGGTGCTTCCGCCGAGCGTTTCCCGGATCGTCTCTTTTGCCGTGATCATCGCGGTGGGCTATGCCCTTTTTGCCATTCTCGCGAACAACGCCGGCCATGTGGCGGCCGCCGCCCCGCGCTACCAAGCCCGCTTCCAGCAGTTGCAGCAGGAGTTTTTCAGCTGGCTCGGCGTGGAGGAACCGCCCGAACTCCGGGACTTGCTGAAGGCCATCGACCTGGGACCGGTGTTCACGGCCGTCGCCAGGAGTGTGGTCCAGGTTCTCGAGAGCATCACCCTGGTGTTCATCTACGGCCTGTTTATGCTGCTCGAATTCCGGTTCGCGACGGTCAAGCTTAACGCCTTGTTTCCCGATCCGCTCCGGCGGGAACGGGCGATGCGGATTCTGTACCGGATAGACCGCGACATCCATACCTACTTGAGCGTGAAGACCGCCGTGAGCCTGGTCACCGCCCTGCTCTCCTATTTCCTCCTCCGGCTCGTCGGCGTGGACTTTGCGGAATTCTGGGCGCTCCTCATCTTCATCCTTCACTTTATTCCCACGTTTGGCGTGATCATCGCAACGCTGCTGCCCACTTCCCTCGCCGCGGTGCAGTTCGATCACCTCGGCCCCGTTTTGATCGTCGGCTTCGGGCTTGCCGCCATCGCCCAGCTTATGGGCAATATCGTCGAGCCAAACGTGATGGGCGAGTCCCTTAACCTCAGCCCCTTGACGGTGATCATGGCCCTGATCTTCTGGGGAACCCTCTGGGGCGTCACCGGCGCGTTTCTCTGCGTGCCCCTGACGGTGATCGTGGTTATCATTCTGTCCAATTTTGAGACGACGCGCTGGGTAGCCATTCTGCTGTCGAAAACCGGAACGGTCCGTCCCAAGGAAGAGATCATGCGAGTCGCCAGCCGGGAAAGCCAACGGGAATTGCAGCGCAAAATTTAAGGAACATCCCGCTCGCTGGCCGGGGTCCGCTCTTTTGGGAGCGTATTTTCGGCAACGGTATATTATACGGAAGGCGCGCGTAGGAACGGCGTGGATGCAATCCGAAGGAAATCGCGAAGGATTCTCGGGCCAGTTACACGGTTTTCCCCTGCTCGATCTCATCCAGATGGCGTGCCTTGCTCAGCGCACCGGCTGCCTTGAAGTTCAGAGCGGCAAAAAGCGGGGACAGATCTTTTTGATGCGTGGGGCCATCGTTCATGCCGAAGCCGAGGGCCAGCTTGGGGCTGCGGCGCTTCTGGAAGTGCTCTGCTGGAAGGGCGGTAATTTCGTGCTGCTGGATGCTTCCCTTCGACCCCCCGCCGAAACGATCCAGGGCGGTTGGGAACACGTGCTGATGGAGGCGGTCCGAAAACGTGACGAACGGGGCCACCGGGAACCTGACGACCCCCCGGCGCCGGCCGGAACGGATGAAGGTCCGCCGGCGGGTTTGCCGGGAACGACTGAATTGCTGGTCGAGCTCGCCGCCAGAAGACGCCGTAACCAGCAGGCACGCCGGTCGAAGCGGCGCCGTTGGCTAGGTATTCTGGGCATCGTCGCCGTGGTTGCCGGGACGGTGGGCGTCGAGAGCCGTCATGCCGTTCACCGCGCCTGGGTGCAGTTGCGCGACCGCCTGCCCGGCACGGTCCCGGTGGGGCGCTACTGGCATCCCAAAGCATTGCCCGACGTACCCGTGCCGGCGGGTGAATTCGTTTTTCAGGACGGGCAGATCAAGTTGACGCGCGCGTTCCGCATCGATGCCACCGAGGTTACGGTCTGGCAATACGCTTTGTTCCTCGACCAGGTCGGCAACCGGACCGACTACGACCACCCGAACCAGCCCCGCGGTAAAAGCCACCGCAGCCCGGAGTGGGACGATTTCAGCCGTGCAGCTTTCGGTGGCTCCAGGTTCCATGGCCGCCGGGTCACCCCGAACGCGCCGGCCGCCTACATCGACTGGTTCGACGCCTACGCTTACGCCCGGTGGCGCGGCCGCCGGTTGCCAACCGAAGAGGAATGGGAAAAGGCCAGCCGCGGTCCACGTGGCTGGCATTATCCCTGGGGAACTGCGCCCAGGCCGGATGCGGCCAACCTCGCCGGCCCGAACCGGGCAACCATTCCCGGCCCGAGCGACGTGGCGGCCTGGAAGGCAGACCGGAGCCCGTACGGCGCATACGACATGGCCGGCAATGTGTCAGAATGGACGGCGTCATTTGACGCCGATGGCACCCCGGTCGTCAAAGGCGGCAACTTCGACAACGAAAATGCAGACCTGACCCGGCGGATTTTGCACCTGAGCCCTTTGACCAGGGATGCACGGATCGGGTTCAGGACCGCCGTCGATGATTAGCGGGTGGGTGGAAGGCCCTGGCCGGCCGGGTTCACCCCCGTCGGCTTCCACCCACCCTCCAAGATCGTCGCGCCGGGCTCAAGCGCAGGGTTGTAAATCCTGCGCCGTTAAGATAGTCAGCAGTCAGCACCAGGCGACCGTGAAAACTACCCACGCCGTGCGACCGGCAGATCGCGATTATGTCATTCATCAACTTCGTTAAGGGAGAGGTTGAGTTCAAAATTGTATACTACGGGTGCGCGCTCGGCGGCAAAACCACCAGTCTCGGTTACATCCACGAACGCGTGGACGCCCAGGATCGGGGGAAACTGCTGCTGCTTCCTACCCAGAACGACCGCACGCTGTTTTTCGATTTTCTGCCGATCGACGGCGGTACGGTGAAGGGGTTTAAGGTGCGTTTTAAACTTTGGACGGTGCCAGGGCAGGTCATGTACAACTCGACGCGCCAGCTCGTGCTCCGGGGCGTGGACGGCGTGGTCTTTATCGTCGATTCGCAATGGCACCGTTTGCCGGCAAACATCGAGAGCCTCAGGAATCTCGAGGAGAATCTGCGAGGCATGGGGCGAGATCTCGCGGACCTGACCGTGGTTGCCTTCTATAACAAACGTGACCTGCCGGAAGCGGAACTCGTTCCGATCGCGGCACTCGACCTGCTCCTGGAAGTGGGACGCCGGCGGTTGCCACGCTTGGCCGGTGATTGTCTGACCGGCACCAACGTCTTCAAGGCGCTCAATCAGGTTACGCAGAAGGTGCTGCAGGACTTTCTAACCAAGGATGACCTTGAAAACTATGAAGCTTACCGATAATGCAGAAGAATCCTGGGCGTATCGGCGGCGCGGCCTTCGCCGCCCGACGGCCGAACGCGCTTTCTCACTGATAGAGATGCTGGTCGTCCTGGCGATCATCGCCGCCGTCAGCGGGGCGGTAACCTTCGCCGTACTGCGAACGCTTGACGGGCAGGACGAGAAGCAATGCCTGGCTAACATGCTGCTGATCGAGGCCGCAAAGGATGAATATTCCCGGGATCACGTAGGAACGGCGACGGCCGTCAACGCCGAGGAATTCCGTCGCTACTTCCGTTTCGGCATTCCGCGCTGCCCACGCAACCCGAACGCAGATTACGAGCATTGGAGTGACCTGAATACGTCCGTGATCTGCCCGGTTCACCCTCAGAACACCGCCAAACTCAACCCACATTAGCCAGCCGAAACGTAATCGGCCCCGCCGGTTGCATCGCTCACAAAATCCTTCGGATGCTCTAGGGATTATCGAGGGAGCCGTGAGCGATGCAGGCTCAGGCTGGCGACGTGATTGCCTTGTGAACCCGGACCCAGGCAGCCAGGAACAGCAACGTTTCCGTGTGATCGTGGACTTTGTGCGCCACCAGGAGGTCAGCGATATTTCCCTGCTGCAAAATCAGATTACGGCCCGGCTGGACGGCCGCGTCACTCACCTCGCCGAGGAGGGTGCCCTGACGTGTGAAGAGGTGCAGGCCATGATCCGCGCGCTGCTGGCGCAAGCGCCGGCGCCGCCCGGCGGGGGGCCGCTCGTCACCGGTAGCCTGACGGCTGCCGATTTCACCGCGGTCCTGTACGGAAAGCGTTTCCGGGTCAACGTCGCCAGATCCCGCCGCGCGCTGTTCGCTTCGTTGCGCCCGTTGCCGGATGCCCCTCCGGAAGACCCTCACCGGTTGGGGCTGTCCGCCGCCCTGGTCGAGCGGTTCCTGAGCTTACCGCACGGTCTGGTGCTGGTAACCGGGCCGACCGGCTCCGGGAAGACCACGACGATCGCGGCTTTGCTTGAGGTCTTGAACCGCAAACGTGAAGTCAAAATCATCACCATCGAGGACCCGGTCGAATTCGAGTTCCAGTGCCGTCGCGCGGAAGTCATCCAGCGCGAGGTCGGAAGCGATGTGGAATCGTACGCGGCAGGCCTGAAAGAGGCGCTCCGGCAGAATCCCGACGTCATCATGCTCGGCGAGATCCGGGATGCCGACACGGCGGTTACCGCCCTCCAGGCAGTGGAAACGGGGCACCTCGTCATCTCCTGCCTGCATGCGCAAAGCGTGGTCGAAGCCGTTTCACGTTACCTTCTGCTCGGGCCGGCCGAGCGCGCGGCAGAGATGCGCTACGTGCTGGCCCGCAGCCTCCGGATCGCCATGAATCAGCGCCTTCTTCGCAAGCGGGGCGGGGGACGGCTGGCCGTTCGCGAGATCCTCATCCACGCGCCCAAAGTCGAAGCCGTGATCATGCGCGGCAACGAGGACGAGTTACGCGACCAGATGCTATCCGGACGCGACCTGGGGATGGTGGATTTCCAGACCGCGCTGCGCCAGTGCCAGCCGCAGCTTGATCCGCAGGAATTTGCGCTCCACCGGAACGGGTAACGGGGCGGGGGCGGGCTGCCGACGTCAAGCCCTGACTTTCCCTTCCTGCCGTGGTCGCCGTGGCGCCGCGTGATTGTCTTGGCTGTGCCCCCCGTACCCGCACTCATCACCCGTTACCCGTTACGCGCTACCCGATACCACTGGGGGACCTGGCCGTCCGGGTTCACGGGACGGATCACGCATTTCCGGTAACCGTGTTCGCAATGTTTGACGATGGCCGTAAACTTCGGCAGGCCCGCCAATTCATGCGGCTTGACCAGGTACTCCTCTTCCTTGGTGCGTGAAGTGCTGGTTTGGCCCTTGCTCCGGGTGTAGGTTTTTTTCCAGCGCATCTTTTTGCCGATAAAATCCGCGGAACTTTCCGCGCACGCCCGGTCGGCGGCCCTGAAAATGACGCGATTACGAAGGTTGAGGAGCGTGACCTCGGCTTTCTCTCTGGTCTGCAGGGCGGGCAAAAAGGACGTCTTGGACTGGGCGGCCATGACGGTGGTCGTATGGGTTTGCCGGATCACGTCCACATTTCCGTCCGACTCGGTAATGAAGCGCTGCGCTTCATCCTGCCAGCAGATCAGAAGGTTGTCCTGGTCGAGCCGGCGGCGTCCCGGCGCGCGCGGGTCAAACCTGCGAAGCGCGTGGGTGTAGAACAGCAGTTTCAACAAGGTTGTGACGTACCGGCGCTCGGTCTGGAATTTCTGCGGCATCGAGAGGCAGATGATCGCGCCTTCATCAATGGCGGCAAAGTCAAAGGTGTTCTGCTCGGCGCCGAAGACCTGCACGATATCGGGGTGGCTGAAATAGCCGAGGTAATTATCGACGGTGGCGCGCACCCCGCCGAGTTGCTCGACCGGCTGGCGCATGAAGTTGAGGAAATGGTCCCGGCACTGCCGCGCCGCGTCGTCGCCCGTCTGTACCAGCGGCTCCAGCCGCTGAAGGGCCGCTTTGAGCATCGGCTCGGATTGCAGGATTTCGTTCACGTGCTGCAGGGTTGGCGTAAGTTCAAGCAGGCGCATCAGATGAATGGCCTGGCTGATTTGTTTGTGCGCCTGCGTTTTGAAAAATCCTTTGTCTTCGGCGCCCGCGTTGAGGTTCGCGGCGGTGTCGACGATCGCCTGGGCGTAGGTTGAGCTCGGGATCGTGGCGTCGGACAGCAGGTTGAATCTGGCGGGCGGGGACCACTCGGGTCCGGCGTGATCGGGACGCGTCTGCAGGAGCACCAGGTCATCCTGCCGCCCGTAACGCGCGGCCATGGTGACCAGCGTCTCGTGGTAGATGCCTTTTTCATCGCAGCATAAACCGCCCCAGTCCCGCTCGTGTTCGAACACCGAGTGCAACAGGGTATTGATGGCGAAGGTTTTGCCGGCACCGGTGTCGCCGGTGATGAGCCATCCCCGGCAAAAGTCATTCCGGTTCCAGCTCATGCCTCCGAGCCGGGCGGTGACCCGCCGCAGCCGGTGCGGTGGGGCCGTGTACCATGCCAGGGCAGGCAGAAGCACGAGCGGCAGCAGCGTCCAGCCACCCAAGACCGGGAGGGTCCACCAAGCCAGCCCGAAGCAAAGGATCCAGACCGCGAGTAGGGGCGGGGATAGGACGAACCCGATGCGGTCGCGGCATCGTTGCCCGCGCGGCGAGCCCGGGTCCGGCTTTAGCCGGACGCGCTTCCGGCACTCCTGCTGCTGCTGCTGCTCGTGTCCCTGCAAGGCAGGGGCGGGGGCCAGGGTCGCTTTGGGTGCGAAGAGGGCGGGGATCACGGTCATGATCCCGCCATTCAACCCGGACCGTCGGCCGTTGTAAATAACAAATAAACAAAACGTAATTTAATTTCCGGACAAAAAAACCGGCCTGAGCGTGGCCGGTCGGGTTGCCTGCGGCGCGGGTGGCGGCGTGCGTTTTACCTGCCCCAACGGTTGAGCACGGCGTTGGTGACGGCTTCCCGCACCGCGTCATGGCGCATGGCCCACTGAAACTGATAAATCGGGTTATCGTATTGTTCATCGAACTCGCGCTTCATGGCGTCGGCCAGTTTAGCGGCGGCAACCGGCCCGCGGATTCGTGAAGCAACATCTTCCACAATTTCTAGACAGTATTGAATCAACATCTTTGCGGCGCGTTGCGAGATGTCGTCCAATTCTTCCGTGCACACCAAAAAAAAGTTTTCCCAAGTCACCCGGTTAACGCCTTTGAGCCACTGTTCTTTGCCTTCGAAAAACGTACCCTG
>JAFAUY010000172.1 GCA_019243005.1 Verrucomicrobiota bacterium
ATAATCTTAAGGATGAGCATACCCCTGGAAGATCGTTTTGAAGACATCGTTGGCAAAGCGCAACGCGGTTTGGGAATCGACGACACAACCCTGGCTGCTCAAGCCGGGCTTGCACCGGAGGACCTGAAAGCCTTGAAGGCGAATCAAGGCCCGCGGGACCGCGTCAACACCGTGGCCTCAACCCTGCGGCTGGCGCCGGGCGCACTGCTCGATTCTTACGACCAGGGCTGGCGGCCGGCGGAGGTTAAGCTGGAAGGGTTGGCCCAATTCAACTCCGAACTGCTCGATATGACGGTGAATGCCTACGTGGTGTTCGATCCCGAGAGCCGGGAAGCCGCCATTTTCGACACGGGGGCTGATGCCGCCCAACTTCTGGATTTCGCGAGAACGGAACGCCTTCGCGTGAAACGGATTTTTCTCACCCACACGCACCACGACCACGTGGCGGCGCTCGATGAAATCGTCACCGAAACCGGCGCGCCGGTCAGCGTTCCCGCAGGCGAACCCCTTCCGCAGACCGAACCGGTTCGGGAAGGCGCCCAATATGACGTTGGCCGGCTGACGGTACGCGCCTTGCTTACCAACGGTCACTCGCCGGGCGGCACCACCTATGTGATCGAAGGGTTGGAAGCGCCGGTGGCGGTCGTGGGCGATTCTCTGTTTGCCGGCTCGATGGGCGGTGCGCCGACTCACTATGAACAGGCGCTCCGCAACAATCTGGAAAAGATTCTGACCTTACCCGACCGCACGGTCCTTGCGCCCGGCCATGGCCCGATGTCGACCGTCCGGGAAGAAAAGGTGCATAATCCTTTCTTTGCGCGCGGCTGAGAGGCCCGCTATCGTTGCCGTTCTGTGCAGATCTTCACCGACGAACGGGCGCCCGATGCAGCGTTCGAGGTATTCCCGGACACGATTTTAACGCCGATACCGCTAGGTGAAATCTTTGCCCGGCCGCAGCCGGTCGAGGTCGATCTCGGTTCCGGTTCCGGGCAATTCTTAATCGAAGCGTCGCAGCGGTATCCGGACCACAACTTTCTCGGGGTAGAAAGATTGCTCGGCCGCGTCCGCAAAACCCGGCGCCGCGCGTGGAAGTTAGGGCTGCAAAACCTGCGGGTTCTCCGCTTCGAAATCGATTACACGGTGCGATACCTGTTGCCGCCGGGTTCGATCTGGCGTTTCCACCTTTCTTTTCCCGATCCCTGGCCTAAACGCCGGCACCAGCGCCGCCGGGTGGTCGATCAGGCGTTTTTCGAAGCGGTGCATACGGCGCTTCAGACCCGGGGCGAACTTTGGATCAAAACCGATCACGCAGAATATTTCGCCACCATCAGGAAACTCGTTCCCCAAGCGCTTTTTCACCTTGCCGAATGGGTGGGCGACGATTATCCGAGCACGGACTTTGAGGACCTGTTTGCCCTCAAACAGCTGCCGATCTACCGGTTACGGCTGCTCAAGGCGAACTGATCGCCGCGGTACGCCCGGATGAGCAACTGTGAACCGGACGGCCGGAACGAGACCGCGCCGGTCCTGGACAGTAAACACACGGGGACACCGGGCGTGCTGCCGGGCATACCCTGCCCTTCCAAGGCAATCAACAGGCGTGCATTTGTAGCGGCGACGGCCTGGGCGCTGGTGTTCCCATCGGCGCGCGGTAAAACCAACACATCCAGGTCGCCGGGCGGATCGCGCAAGGCAGCTCGTGACATCGAGGCCGCCCAGCCCACCCGAAAGGTGGCCAGATTTAAAACCACCCAGCTCACGTGCGGCTTCTTGGCGGGCCGGGCCCCGTTACCGGAGCGCGTCTCCAGGCCGAGCGGCAATCCCGGCGGAAACGAAACGGGCGCGTCCGGCGGCTCGTCGCCCGCAGGAGCCCCATCCCGGGACGACGGTTTTGCCGCGAGGCAGAGCACATTACGGTTATGAAATTCCTCACGGAGACCCGTCACCTGGCTTAATTCCTCGCCGGGAGGTTCCGCCAAAAAAACTCCCGCCAGAAAATTCACGCCCGAGAACCTGAGGTAAGGCACGACCGTCGATCGCCAGCG